>JABSSR010000178.1 GCA_013213965.1 Verrucomicrobiales bacterium
CGATCAACTCCATTAATCCACAACTTGAAATTTGCTGCTCGATCGAAGCCAGACGTACCGAAAGTTGAAGCGACAACATGGAACCAGCCTGAATCGGATTGAATCAAGCGTCGGTCAGGACCGCTATTATCTTCCATGAATAAGGTTCTCTCCGCAGCCAATCCGGTTTGGCTCGGATCAACAGCCAGTACCATTCCATCGTTTGCCACATCAATCTGAAAGCTTTTCGTTGGATCTGATAGATTGTTAGTAAATAACCTGTCACCTCCCTGAGCAGGGCCTGCCTTAAAAAATAAAGCAACAGTTATCGAACTTGATCCATATAAGTTTCCATCCCCTAGGGTAACATGACCTGAATTGTTACTATAATGAGCAAGATTATCTGTCCCACCGAGGCCCGGGACAGGGATTCCTTCAAAATCATCAGCGCTGAATACTGTCAACGGTCCCTCGCCTCCGACTTCGGGTCCGCCACCATAATTACCATTGAAGACACCTGGCGTTGGAGCGTTACCCATTGTATCCATGGCTCCTCCCTCCGTATCCGTTTCGTTTAATTCATAGTAAAAAGTTGGTTCAAGTTTGATTACAGTGGCTTGGTAATTGGCAGCATAGATTGATGTTGTTTTACAAACGCCAAGCAAAATTATGGTAACAGCAATAGTAAAAATAGGATGTGGAGATTTCATATAACTTTTTAGTTCCTTAATAATCAATGCATTATTTGTATCAAGAAAAGGACATATCGAAAACAAAAATGTTCTATAGGTAATTAGTTAGCTTCTTATGAAAGCTAGCTCTTAGAAATAGTTTCAATCCAACCCTGAAGAAGGCCCCAGTCATGACGCTTGTATTTCCAACTGATCGCCTTTTTTTGCTCATCGATGATCCGAGTAGGCAATAATCTTAATTTATTCGAGCTCATTCTAGCTGCTTCAGGAACCCAATCGTCCTGTTTATAGGTAAATATACTGTGAATGGTTCCACCTCCACATGAATGACAGTCGATGCATGACTTCATAACTGAACTGTTCGGCTTCAAGCGTTCATTTTCGAAATAATCAGAACTATAAATAAGTGATAAACCTTCAATGGAATTCTTTTTAACAGGCTTCAGTCCACCATTAATAGAGGCAAACAAATCTTTTCTATTTAAGACAAACTTGTAGACGGTCTGACATGCATTGTGATCTTTGATATCTTTACCGACTTGATTATAAACACGAATCTGAACAGTTTGAACTAGAGGAGACACTAGAATATCCCCGGACTGAGTAATTACAGACATTTTGCGGACTAGGGCCACGGATGTGCCTTCAGGAAATTGGGGCAATGTTACATCATCAGTAGCTTCAGCAAATTTTGCGGCAGTGGATTTATTTAGTGCATTGAGATACTTCAATGTTGCGGACCTTCCGCCAGGAAGATTTAAAAAAACGAGAAACGGTGACCTTCCGCCATAGTATCTCATGTGAACTGGAGCACTGGGTCCTTGAAGTGAGCCTCGAACACATACCCAATTACTATTATCTGTTAATAGAGTTGAGGGCAAAAAGTGTCTTTCAGAGCCAGTCTTATCTAACTTTTTCAAATCAGATCCTGATCTTACTGCCATCGAATAATTATTAATTAGGCCTAAAGCTTCAGTCTCATCCAGTGCCAACAGATTTATCGCTTTAGACAACCTGCTCCTCAAAGCTTTACGAGAATCATTCAATTCTTTGGACTTAGTCTTTGGAGATATCGCTCCTCCAAAAGGTAGCCCCTTGTCATAGTTTGTGGTCCAATCGAAAATGGACCAAAGATCATGTTGCAGGACAGCCCTCTTTAATGGATCTGCAATTAATTGATGTCCATTCCCTTTGATAAATTCATCAAGTAATGTAATGGCCTTGGTGGGAGAATTGCCTTTGAGTAGAAACTCAGTGGTTGAAGGCCACAAATAAGGGTCAACTAAATCTCCTCCGAACTTGTTCCCTTGATTGTCTTCTCTGACAAAAAATACAGAGTGCAGGCGGTTCCATAAATGTTTCTTATCAGAGTGAAATATAGCGGAATCAGGAACCCTATAGCCATCATTTGCCAAGGAGTTTTGACAGAAGAAGCACAGCGCCAGAAATGAACAGACGAGTCTCAGCATTAAATCATCATATCACCCAATAGCATAAGCAACAACAATGAACCTGATTTAATTGTATAGCTTTCTTAAGAAAGGACATCATTCACAATGTGAACATGTACATATCTTTAAAACTTTATAGCCTTAAGCGATAATTTTTTGGGCAACTTCACCATAGACATCGGTGAGTCTGAAGTCGCGACCTGCGTAGCGGTAAGTGAGCTTAGTATGATCAAGGCCCATTAAATGTAGAATCGTGGCGTGTAAATCATGGGTATGCATTTTATCGGCGACAGCAGTATCTCCTAATGGGTCAGTTGACCCGTAGCGAATTCCACCTTTGACACCGCCACCGGCCATCCACATTGAATAGCCTCTATTATTATGACGTCTTCCGTCTTTATTTTGACCTTCAGGAGTGCGCCCAAATTCACCGCCCCAGACCAAAAGTGTATCTTTCAACATGTCGCGTTCCTTGAGATCAGTTATCAGTGCAGCGATGGGCTGATCAGTCGCAGTCGCGTTATTCTTAAGCTTAGTGCTTAGTCCATTGTGCTGATCCCAACCATTATGGGTGACCTGTATGAACCTAACTCCAGATTCTGCCAGTCTTCGTGCCATTAGGCATTGTGTTCCGAAGTTGCTGGTTGCTTTGTTATCAAGCCCATACATCGAACGAATTTTTTGGTTTTCTTTATTAAGATCCATGACTGTTGGAACGGCACTCTGCATGCGGTACGCCAATTCATAGCTCTGTATTACCCCCTCTATCTCGCTGTTAGTACCAACTCGCTCAAGCATGCTGCGATTCATCGACTGAACCAGGTCGATCTGTCGGCGCTGCTCAGGCTTTGATAAATTTGCATTCTTTATATTAGCCATTGAGTTGCCAACGTTGAGCTTGGTGCCCTGATAGCTTGCAGGAAGAAAAGCAGACCCGTA
>JABSSR010000179.1 GCA_013213965.1 Verrucomicrobiales bacterium
AACTTGGCAAAAACTTGCACAAGACCTAACAAGCACATCATCACCATGAATCTTCGATCTTACCCGCTCAACAAGACCGATGGCAGTGACCGTCTCATCGTCCGAAGGCAAACGCCTCAACACTTTTAAGTAAATCTGTTTAACGTGATTCTTATCAAATACCTTTTCAACTCCCATTACATTGTTAGCAATGACCTTTGATTGTTCCACCACAAGTGGTGAATTTAAGTAAAATAAGGCCTGAGTTGGAATGTCTGTTTTTTCTCTGAGTCCTTTAACCGAAAATCCATCAGGGAGATTAAATGCTACTAACTCAGGAGGAGGGGCATCTCTTAGCATACACAAATAAATGCTCCTGTGATTACTGGCCTGATGAAGATACTTTGCTTCACCAGGAGGCCAGTTCAGAAGAACATCTAATTTATCAATTGCTGATCCATTAGTAGATCCAACGACCAAGTTTCCAGATGCCTGCAGTATACGATCCCGATTAGTCTCAGCATCAAGCCTGCGACGACTATGTCTACCAGCAAAAATATTATCAGGATCCATTAACAACAACCCTTCATCCTGAATGTGGCTATCAAGCTGATAGGTCCGGCTAAGAACTATAATCTTAATGAGTTTCTTTATCGACCAGTTCTCATTCATGAATCGACGCGCCAGATCATCAAGTAGAGCTGGATGAGACGGCCTAGATCCATAAATACCAAAATCGTCCGGAGTATTAACAATGCCTCTGCCAAACAAATGTTGCCAGACTCGGTTCACGAAAACGCGAGAGGTCAGAGGATGCTGCTCGCTGACTATCCACTCAGCTAGTTGCAAGCGACCACTAGAATCGGGACCAATGCTAAAAGAATCTGCTTTAGACCCAATTGAGTCTGGGAAACCTCTCGAAACAACGGCTCCTAATTTTTTTGAATTCCCATTAATGTTAATTTTGCAATCCTCTATCTTCTTCTTATCTCTTACACCCATTGCCCATCCTTTTTGAATGGTCCCCACTTTCTGTCCTGAAGCGGCATGCAACCTCTTAACTTCCTCAACGGCCAATGCTCTATCAAATATTGCAAACTCCGCAAGCTGTCCATTGAGAGGAGCAAAATTATCATTCCGTGAACCCACAAAAATTTCCCGGCCAGGATTCTTTGCAATCTTGATTTCACTATCGATTTCAGGATCTTTTTCTCCGTTAAGATAAAGGCGCACCCGATCATTAGCTCTAACCATGACAATATGATTCCAACTGCCTTCTGCTATTTCATTGGATCCTGCAATACTTTGATTTAATTCTTTTCCGTTCCAGATAAATAATTTTCCCGCAACAGATTTATCATGCTTCCCTCCAATCCCTATATTCTCTCCTGCCTGCTCATCATCTCCGTCCTTTGCATACGAAAAAAGGTATGCAGTGATGGGCTGTGAAGAATTTCCTGTATCATTCCTGAACCAAAATGATACAGAATAATTATCATACGGAACGGTGACTTTAACCCTCATCCGACCCTTATTACATTTTGCATAATTCTCAGCTGAAAGACTTATCCCCTTCTCTAAAGCGATTTCATTAGTGGCTTCTTTGAGTGTAGAGTAAACTAACGGATTGAACCCTTCAGTGGCTTCCTTTAATTCTGATGAAAATACTGGAACCGTAGAGTTGCCCCCCTGATTGTCAGGCAACCTATCCAGCAATTCATGCAAAGGTGTAGGAGGAGCCGTTAATGCCTCATTAGCAGCCTTTCCCCATAACGTTTCTGTGCTCTTGAAAATTCCGGCCAAAGCGTAGTAATCCTTAGACGATATTGGATCATGCTTATGGTCATGACACCGAGCACAGGAAACACTCATTCCCAGTAAGGCTGTAGTTACAACATTTATCTGGTCATCCACCACATCCATAGCAAAGTTATCATTCATTGCCTTAGCTGGCTTAGCTCCAATGGCAAGAAAACCCGTAGCAACTAAGTTTCGGTTCCGCTCTTCCACCTCATCTACAGACAATAAGTCTCCAGCGATCTGCTCCTTAATAAATCGATCATAGGGAACGTCACGGTTAAAAGAATCTATTACA
>JABSSR010000018.1:0-4543 GCA_013213965.1 Verrucomicrobiales bacterium
CTCCGGGCTGAAGAATATATACATCATCGAGCTTGTCACCATTAACATCACCGACAATGACACCCTGTGCGCCAAGCAGATCGGCAACTAAACTCTTGTCCGAACGGGCTCGCCAATAATCGAAACTCATCGCTAATTGCTCGCGATAACTCGCCACGTTGGAAAGTAACGCGGGGGCCACATCAATAAATTCAATAACTCCATTTTTCCCTGGAGCCACTTCGCGGTAATCACTGACCTGAACTGAGTGTAATTTCGGCGGATCAGCAGGCACCCATTGACAGTGCCATGTCGATGTCACCTGTCTTCGCCCTTTGATTGTTTTTCCATGCATCTCGAAGAGCATCTTGGTCAAGATTAGATCTCCCTTTAGTTCCACATGCATTACCTTGAACTTTGCACGCCTTTCAGATGCATTTTCCAGGACATTTGCCAAGTAATTCAATGCTTCGGTAAAGCCTTCAACACCCTTCTGAACGGCATTCTTCGTCTTTTCGTTACCGGAAGCCAAACGGCTAATACTCATGGACCCACCTTCGTTCATGGACTCAAGATTAGTGAACCGCAGTGGCCCACTAATGAAATCATCGGCCAGACGCGCTTCGAGTTCCTTGGCGGCTAGGCCCTTCGGATGGACCAACAACTTGGCTATCGATTTCATCTCAATCGATACAGCTTCGCTGAAACTTTCACTTTCCCAGCCATTCTCCCCAGGATCGATGTTAGCAAACTCATCTACCAACCGCCGGTGGAATCCAAGTCCATCCGATCTTCCGGAGACAGTTTCGCTGTCTGCCCACACATTACCTATCACGCCTAATAACAGTGAAGCCACTAGTACAATAGCAGTATCGGGCCGTGATCGATTTGTTAGGCTCCTGCTATTCATGTGTCGATCTTATACACACAAAGCGTACTTCGACAATAAAACTTGGAAACGTTAAAGAAAGAAGAATCAATTTTTCCTCTAATCCACCTAACCCGTTAACTTGATAATTATGTCCGTTAGTTAATAAAATACCAGGGACAAGAATCGAACTTGCACTCCCAAAGGGAACCAGATCCTAAATCTGGCGCGTCTACCAGTTTCGCCACCCTGGCTTTAATTAAATTAATAACGAGTATTTAATCCTCTTATCGACAATGTCAACCTCGACCAAGGCACTTCGCTTCAGAAATTAATTACTTTAATGAGGTTCTATTAAATAAACTGCATTACACACACGCTGGACATTGACCAAAAAATTCAAGCTCATGGTATATTCCAGAAAAACCACTACTGACCATCACTTCTTTTTCCAGAGTCTCAACAGGACACTTAATACTTAGCGCTTCAATTTTTCCGCAATCAGTGCAAACAAGGTAATCATTATGCTCTCCTGGATAAGAAAAAACATAATAAGCCGCTCGCTCGTGAAAACCCAACTTTCTAATAACTCCCTTATCAACAAGTCTTCCCAACAATCTGAAGACTGTAGCACGATCTCATTGATTACAAAGTCCATCAGATTCACAAAGATCAGCCAAAGTCTGAGGTCTCTGAAGTGTAATCAATTCCTTTAAGAGTTCACGCATAGCGTTGGTTCGACGCAAACCTCGTTCACTGCATGTCTGTATTGCCCAGTCGAGCCGATCCTGGATCTCTTTATCCATTTATTAGTATAATATGAGATATTCAGTATATATACATAATATTCAACAATATAAATTTTATATACTATGGATTAATTTTAATGCTTTTATGCCCAGTTGCACTCTAATCATAATCTCGCTAAGCTTCAGACAGCAACTTCATAGAATTTTTAACCGCATGAAACAATTCATTAATATACTAGCAATATTGATCGCAGGAATTTTTGCATGTTCTTGTGATCGCAGTGAGAATTCCACAACAAATAATCCTGAAAAAATAAATCCTCCTGTAACAATAAAGCATAACACAACTGAAAAAGAAACTAAGTCAGTTGCCAATATATCTGAAAAAGAAGTTACCAAGAAAGAACCTGTGAATAAACCTGAGCCAAAAGAAATACCAAAAAGAAAACCATATGTGCCACTCACCGATGAACAGTTAAGGAGCACGCTAACACCACTTCAATATCAAGTAACCAAACATGAAGCCACTGAGAGACCATGGACCAATAAATTTGATAAGCACTTTGAGGAGGGAATTTACGTATGTATTATTTCAGGAGAACCTCTTTTTTCATCTAAAGATAAGTACGACTCAGGCTGTGGGTGGCCTGCATTTACTAAACCGATCAACTCAAAAGAAATAGCAAGCAACACAGACTTTAAAATCGGATACGCTAGGACCGAAGTCAGAGCAAAGACAGGAAATTCCCATCTCGGACACGTCTTCCCGGACGGACCACCATCAAAGGGAGGGCTTCGCTATTGTATAAACTCAGCTTCGTTGCATTTCATTCCCAAGGACAAGCTGGCCGAAGAAGGTTACGGTGAATATGTCCAACTTTTCGATGCAAATATAAGGGAAATTCCTCAGTGATTAATCCAGAGAGGATCCAGGCCATTGGTGAGGAAATTGCCATTCGTTGGGATAACGGAACTGAAACATATTGCACGATGGAAAAGTTACGTAAAGAATCCCCCAGCGCAGAGAATAAAGGAGAAACTGATCTCACTGGAAACAGAATAGGAGGTTGCAATCAGAAAAATTTTCCTGGAGTAACCGTTACTGGCTGGGAAATAATTGGAGGTTACGCAATTCAATTCACCTTTAGCGATGGGCATAATACAGGAATATTCAGTTACGATCTTCTCCAAGAACTTTCCTCTTAATAGAAAAAACCAAAGTTATACATTTTTCTTCGATTCGTCATCTGCAGACGGCTCTTCAAGATAAACCCACTCATCTCGTTGTTCTGAACGCAAAAAATAATTAATTAAAATCACAAGAGAAAAGCCGAGCAGACCAAGTGTAATTTCAAGAAGTCCAGGAGTAAAAAATATTGGTAGTATATTACCGAAAGCATCACGAACAAGCTCAAGGACCTGTCTAAAAAACACCAAACAGATAAGGATTGGTCCTACAAAAAATCCCAACCAAAACAGCCCTAATCTTTTACGTTTCTTTTTAGAGGAGTTACCTAGATTCATTCTTATATATAGATTCTAGCTACATTTCAAACTTTGCAATAAGATTAAGCTCATTAAGAATTATTATTATGCACATTCATTTGCTTCAGACGGATATTATTTGGGAACGTCCTACTGAAAATAGAAATTCTCTGGAGAAAATGTTTAAACAAATCAACCCAACCAATGGCTGGATACATTATAATCTTACCTGAAATGTATGCTGTCGGGTTCAGTATGGAAGCTAATCTTACTGCAGAAAAAAATGTCGCCCATTAAAACAGAATTGCCAAAGGGTCAGGTAATGGTAACCCACGTGAGTCTCGATCCTAATACAGAGGATTGGAAATCTCACCTTTCCTGCTTATCAATCGATGAACAGAAAAAAGTACTACAGTTTCATTATGAAGGTGACAAATTGCGTTTCGCTAAATGTCGAAGTGTTTTACGAAAAATAATTGGAATGTGGCTTAATAAACCATACTCGAGTTTAATGTTTAAATTTGGCAAACATGGAAAACCACATCTAGATCATCATACTGATATACACTTTAATATTTCCCACACTCAGGGACATGCGGTTCTTGCATTCGCACGTGATCATGAAATCGGGATTGATATTGAAAATACTCAAAGGGATACTGATATAGATAATGTGGCACAGAAAGTATTTACTAAAAAAGAGCAGGAGCTGCTGTTTCAAATGGACGGCGAAAACAGAAAAAATCTATTCTTTCGTTTATGGACGGCCAAAGAATCATTTCTCAAAGCTACTGGACGTGGGCTCACACTTAATCCACAGGAAATAGAAGCTATTCTTCCTAAGTACCCAACCTCTAATGGAACTTTCTTATGCAATAATCTGAAGGGTTCAGAATTATTTTTTTCAATAGAATTAACATGCCAGAAACCTTACACGGCCACGCTATGTGCGCCTTCTTACTTGCTCAGCTCTCCTCCACTAATTACCAATAAAATTTAATTCTATTCTTCAAATCCCATAAGACCCAACAATTTATTCGGATGGGAAATAATATGTTCAGCTCCCGAATCTCGTAGTTCTTCTTCTCCCCGAAAACCCCAAAGCACACCCACGCTCATCATTCCAGCCCTAACGCCAGTAAGAACATCGACGGACGTATCTCCAACGAACATTGTTTCTTGAGGCAAGATATCTAATTCCCTGCATATTGCCAATGCACCTGCAGGATCAGGTTTTCTGGGAACACCTTCACGCTCTCCATACACCTTATCAAAATTAAATTCACTAAGAAGATGACTCACACACATCTCAGTGAACCTATGAGGCTTATTTGATAGTATTGCTGATCTAGTACCCGTCGATTGCAATTCCCTCAAACAATTAGTAATTCCAGCATAAGGACAACTCTTATTTCTCCAGTTACGCTCATAAGCGGCTTGATATTCTACAAGGACATCACTA
>JABSSR010000018.1:4643-22565 GCA_013213965.1 Verrucomicrobiales bacterium
CGTACTTTTCTGGCACGAGAACGGTGCCTTAACCACTTAGTAAATCTACCATGCTTAGGTGAAAAAAAGTAAGCTACAGTGAAAATTGAACTGGCAGAGAGAACCATGAAAGGTCCTGTAGGAAGGTTGCTTCCAAGGAAAGATAAAAACACACCGAGAACGGCAGATAACATACTAACTCCCATTGCTATCCAAAGCATACGATGCATACGGTCAACCAGGAGATACGCCGTGGCAGCCGGTGTAATAAGCATCGCTGAAACTAAAACAACACCAACAGCCTGAAGGGAAATAACAATAGCGAAGGCCAAAAACAGTTGAAATAAAGCTTCCAAAATCCTTACAGGGAAACCTATTGAAATTGCAAATTGTCGATCAAAACTTATTGCAAGAAATGGCCGATAAAGTAAACCAAACAATATAACAGTTATAATAACAACGACTCCCATCGTTATGACATCATAACGATCTAGAACAGCAACATCACCAAATAGGTATGATTTAAGACCTGTGATTTTTGAGGCACCTTCATTATTCTGTATTATACGAATAAGACAAAGTCCTATCGCAAAGAATGAAGCGAGAACGATTCCAAGAGCCGCATCTTGCTTAATCCGGGTTGTTCTTATTATAGCACCAACTAAAAGTGATCCTGCCAATCCTGCTAAAGTTGCTCCAATCAGTATAGCAACTGGATCCTTGCTCATACTCCACAAAAATCCCAAAGCCACGCCTGGAAGAACCGCATGAGAAATAGCATCTCCAAAAAGAGCCATTTTACGCACCACTATAAAACTTCCTAATAATCCACAAACAGCTCCAAAAAGCAGTGCCCCTATCAAACTCAGACGAAGTCCCCGATCTGAGAGCGTAATGAATCTTCTCATCTGATCCCAAGGATCCGTTTCAACAATCTCACCTATCCGCGCAGCCGAAGCTTCATGAACTGCTACACAGAAAATAACCGCTCCAAATATTATTATTGTTCGAACCCTGGACACTGCTAAACGAATTAATTTTCCTGTTTTGCAAACTTTTCAGCAATCTCAGACAAGACAGTCAAACGACCTCCATATGTTTTCTGCAAAAGATCACCAGTAAATACTTCTTTAGTTTTTCCAAAGGCAACGACTCTCATATTTAACAGGAGCATCATATCAAAATATTCACGGGCAGTGCCCAGATCATGATGAACAACAATTAGCGTCTTTCCCTGATCCCTAATCTCCCTAAGAAGTTCAACAATTGCCGACTCTGTAGCCGCATCAACACCCGCAAAAGGCTCATCCATTAGATAGAGGTCACTTTCCTGAGCCAAGGCTCTGGCAAGAAAAACACGTTGCTGTTGACCTCCGCTTAAATTTGCTATCTGCCGTTTTTCATATGCCTCAAGACCCACTTTTTTTAATGCGGCATAAGCCTTTTCTTTTTCTTCTTTTCCAGGCCTTCGGATGAGTCCAAGCCTTCCGTAACATCCCATAAGAACAACATCAATCACACTAACAGGAAAATCCCAATCCACAGATTCACGTTGAGGCACATACCCGACCCTCGAAATATTCTTCTTTAAATCTTCACCAAATACTTTTACCCAACCATCAGAGCATTGAACTAATCCCATTACGGACTTTATCAACGTAGATTTACCTGCTCCATTCGGTCCAACGACCCCGACCATACTCCCAGCAGGAACGGTCATATCGACTCCATATAGGACTGGTCTCTTTTGATAAGAAACCGTTAAATCATGTATTTCCAGAGCAGGAACCGCAACACCCTCAGTAGACATAGTAATTATTTAAGAGCTTCCACAATAGTGTTTATATTATGCTTTAGCATTCCTTGATAAGTACCTAAGTCATATTCCTCATCATTGGAATTTTCTATGTCGCCAGGCTCACCCATAGCGTCAGAGAACAATTCTCCACCAATCTTAGCACCCGAATCCTCTGCAATACTTTTAATTGCCGCAGGAGAAACACTAGACTCGATAAAAATTGATTTAATCTGATTTTTCTTAATGAAATCAACAAGCTTGACCCTTTCAGCAATTCCAGCCTCGGTTGCCGTAGAAATACCCTGAAGAGCAACTACCCTGAATCCATAAGATTCACCAAAATATTCAAAAGCATCATGACTCGTAATCAGGATTCTAGAATCCTCAGGCAGTGATTCGACTCTGGATCTTGACCATTGATGTAAATCTCGAAGCACTTCAATCAAGCGATCGCCTCTTTCTTTGTAATGAGATGAGTTCTGAGGGTCCGCATCACTGAGAGCTTTAACAACCAAAGGAATACAACCTGCCCATATCTGTGCATTGCCCCAAATATGAGGATCAGGATGTGATTGATCCCCTTTAAGTTGATCCTCTGAAACAGTGGATCCAAAATCAATACCTCCTTGATTCTTTAGATCAGATGTCATCTGACCCTCAAGAAATAGGCCATTATAAAAAATAAGATCCGCTTCACTTAGAGCAATACCATCACTAGGTATAGGCTCATAAAGGTGAGGGTCCACTCCTGGTCCCATAAGACCAGTGAGTTGAACTTTGTCACCGGCTATTTGTTTAACCATATCAGTTATCATTGTTGTCGTTGTCACAACAGAAATTCGTGCATCTTCATCCCTAGATCTATCATCAGAACTACAACTCGAAAAAGCCGCCACCACTAACAAAATAGCAATTCTGTACATTAGTAATAACCTAACAAACACTTGTGTAACGGAATTGAACATACAGTAAGAATCTTTCTTATTATTAAATATTAACTATTTATAGTCTATACTAACTTTAATTGTAAACCCAATTATTATTTTGTTTGCCAAATAAATTTAGCCATGCCACTATTCTTTCATGGCCGCAGCTGTTATTACAAAACAAGACGCTCCACGCGGGACTCGTGCTCAGGAAGATTATCTAGAGCAAATACTCAGCCTTATAGAAAAAAAAGGCTATGCAAGGGTAGTTGATATTGCCAAGAACCTGAATATCGCCCAAGCCAGCGTTACAGGAATGATTCAGAGGATGGATGCAGAAGGTCTTGTATCATATGAAAAATACAGAGGAGTTATCCTAACCTCTGAAGGAGAAAAAATAGCCAGAGCTATCATCAATCGTCACGAAAGTTTGACTAAGTTCTTCAAACTTTTTGGTTTATATGATGACACTATCTATGATGACATTGAAGGAATTGAACACCACATGAGTCCACCCACCCTTGCCACAATCCAAGCCCTCACCGAAGAACTAAAAAAACAGCCAGCCCTGCTGTCGCGGGTAAAATCTAAAGTATTCCAAGCGACTTAATATAACCTCATGCGAAGAGGAATCTTAGGAATAGGTGTATGCACCTTAGACATATTAACTAAGGTTAAAACTCTGCCTTCTGATGAAAGTGTTGAAGAAGCTGATTCGGCCATTTTTATGGGGGGAGGGCCGGTCCCTACTGCATTAGCTGCCGCTACTTATTTAGGAAGCTCTACAACTATCCTTGATACCCTAGGTGACGACTGGAAATCAAATCTGATCATTGAAGAATTAAGAGACCATGGGGTCCAATGTGAAAATATCATAATTGAACCAGGATCATCCGCCTCATTAGCTTCAGTCCTTGTCAGATCATCTGACGGAGCCAGAGCCATCCGTTTTGTTAGGAGTTCAACTAAAGCAATCAATCCAAAATCACTTGAAGATAATATAATTAACAATCACAGAATCATACACTGCAACGGTAGACACCTTGATGCCTGCATACAAGCTGCAGAAATAGCAAAAAAATATAAAGAAGAGACCCTCCTTTCCTTCGATGGTGGTGCTGGCCGATACAGAAAAGAATTACTACCACTAATGGAAAGAATAAATATTGCTATCGTTGCAAAAGACTTTGCACTCAAAGCAACCAATGAAACTAAATTAAATCAATCTACTTGGATCAAATTAAATCAATTGTTCCCTAAGGCCCATATCATTGGAATCACTGACGGGCACAGGGGAAGTTGGATCCAATATGAAAACCAAGAACCCTTTCATCAACCCGCATTCTTAGCCACAAATATTGAAGATACTACCGGTTGCGGTGATGTGTATCATGGAACATTTCTTCACGCCATTGAATCCGGAACCTCAGTTAATGAAGCTGCTAGAATGGCCAGTGGCGCAGGCTCAATGAATGCCACGGCTTTGGGTGGGAGGGGTCTTCTTCCCACTAAGGAACAACTAAATAAATTTCTGGATAAAGCCAAAGAGATCCAATCCTCTTAGACCTTAGGTAATTTTCCAGTGCTATCACCTAACTTGGAAACTTTTGCTCCAACCTTATCCAGCATAGCTACATACAAGTTAGACAATGGAACCTCTCCTTGAAAATCCAAGTGACGTCCAGGCTCTAGAGTTCCACCACCATGACCAGCTAAAAGAAGAGGCAAATCATGATGCCGATGGCTGTTACCATCAGCAATACCACATCCATAAACAATCATAGAATTATCAAGAACATTCTTCCCTTCGGCATCTTCCATGGATTTTAATTTGTTTAAAAAATAACCAAATTGATCAATATAAAATCTGTCGATTTTAGCAATTTTATCAAGCTTCTTTTGATTATTTCCGTGATGTGATAAATGATGATGTCCTTCAGGTACTCCAATGTCTCGGAAATTTCTGTTACTACCATCATGCGCCATCATGAAAGTCGAAATGCGGGTCGTATCAGTCTGGAAAGCCAGAGCAGTAAGATCATAAAGCAATCGAATGTGATCCTTGTAATTACCAGGAATTCCTTCCGGCATCTTCATGTCAGGAGCTTTAGTCGCAAATTGTTCGGCCCTTACAACTTTGCGCTCAGTATCGCGGACAGCAGTTAAATACTCGTCAAGTTTCTGTTGATCATTACGACCCAACTTATGGTGAAGTTTATTTGCGTCTTCCAATACAAAATCAAGGATACTTTTCTGTTGCTTTGCAAGTTTCAGCCTTTGCTCTTTGTTTCCTTTCTCCCCTGAGCCGAATAACCTCTCAAAAACAACTCTAGGGTTAGCTTCGGGAGCCATTGGTAATTTTTCATCTCTCCACGAAATATTATACTGATAAGCACAACTGTAACCAGAATCACACTTGCCACTCTTTCGCGCAGCATCACAACTCAGCTCCAATGAAGATAATTTTGTTTCCTTTCCAATGCTCATGGCTGCTACCTGATCAACTGAAACACCAAGCCTTATGTCAGCGCCTGCTGTCTTCTTTGCCCTCATCCCTGTTAAGAAAGTCGCATTAGCTCGAGCATGGTCACCGGCGCCATCTCCACCATTTGTTGCGTTCCTATGATCAAGACCACTAAGTACTTGAAAGTCCTTTTTGAGATGCGCTAGCGGCTCAAGAGTGGGTGACATTTGATAATCGGACCCTAATGAACTTGGTCTCCATTTTTGCATATTCTTCCCGTTAGGCGAATACACAAATGCCATTCTCTTTGGAGACTTAGGCGAAACATCCGCAGCAAAAGATTTCGAGCCTAAGGAATCCATTAAAGGTAATGAGATACTCACCCCTAGTCCTCTAAGAACCTTTCGGCGTGACACTTGTTCCCTATTCATATTCATTTAAACCTGCAAAATTTTTAGTTAATACCAATTAATACAACATCAACTTCCGGTAACTGCAAAAAATTACTATACAAACGTTAAATATTTAAGCATTTTTTCATTTTTTATTGAATAAAACACAGCAATCGACTGAGTTTTGCTTCGGAAAATAGGTATTTATTAAAGACAGGGGAAATCTCAGTAAATGCTCCTAACTTTTCCCCTCACTTTGTTTAATATTCGGATTCAGTTTCTTTAGGTAGCGATAAGGATGATTTCGATATTCTCTGAACTAGAATGCTAAAATTGAGAAATTCCATGAGTATTGAAAATTTAATTAAGGTAACCAAGTAAATCGACCCCAGTTTTTTTTGTGAGGTACAATTGGTAATTCCTTTTCCCCTGATTCAGTATCAACCATGATTTTAGGTCCACCTCTTTTGGGATCAGGGAAAGCTCGGGTTACATATCCATCGGGAGACCAAGTAGGGTC
Source organism: Verrucomicrobiales bacterium (assembly GCA_013213965.1). Classification (GTDB taxonomy): domain Bacteria; phylum Verrucomicrobiota; class Verrucomicrobiia; order Verrucomicrobiales; family DEV007; genus EC70. Next base: position 10,723 of record JABSSR010000018.1, read on the forward strand.
ATCTCCTCTCCCGAATTTTCGCCGATTCTTTCCATCACTACCAACTACCCAGACGTGAAACGTCGACGAGATCATTCGATCGCGCTGCGGGTTAAGAACACCCGTAAATTTGCTCATGTGAATCATCTCAACACCTTCCCAATGGGCAATCCACTTGCCGTTCGGCGACCATGTAGGGACTTTTTGTTCAATGGGAGCCTTTATCTTCTTGTGGTATTCCGCTTCCGGACGAGAAATTAGCTTGGCGTTACTTCCATTGAGGTCGCTGACCCAGATACGCATATTGCCACTTCGGTTGGAGACGAAAGCGATCCGACCTCCTTTGGGCGAGACGACCGGCATAGCATTACTGAACTTCAATTGCTCTTTATCGGTGAAAAATCTACGAGTCTGACCTGTTTTTACATTTGCAAGATGAATCTGCGCATTTCGGGCCGGGTCTTGTTTTGGCTTGGGCTTCACTTTCATCCATACCAGATGCTCTGAGTCAGGCATCCAAGAAGGCATCAAATTCATACCCTCTTTCACCAATGTTTGAGCATTTTCACCATTAAGATCGGAAACCCTTAATGCCAACCCATGACCAATCTGTTCAACATAGACGAGCTTCTTTCGGTCGGGGGAGCAACTCGGCATGCGGCAACCGCTCTTTGAATGAGTGAGTTGATGACTGCCCGTGCCGTCCTCTTTTATGCGGTAAAGTTGTAAAATATCTTTCTCATCGGTGTGGCTAACGATAACTTCACGCAATCCATCTCCAGCTAAGACTTCTCCCACTTTCTGAAAAACTGTGAGAGCAAGAAATGCAATGACCGCAAGAACAGCATTGAGTATTTTCATTTCCTGATTCTAGCACCGCCCACACACAAGAGACAAGTGGGCTGTTTTAATGAAAGCTTTAAAGGCACTCCACACATCACCGATAAAATTCTAAGAAAGTAAATTCTGTTTATCGATGTTTAACACCCTTTCTAATATCCATGAGTAATTTATCACATCGCTGTCGCATTGAATTCAATTTTTCAAGATAATTGGCATCCTTCGATAGATTATCTCTTTCATGCGGATCATTTTTAAGGTCATAGAATTCTTCATAGATTGGATCCTGCTCAAAGTACCGAATATATTTCCAATCCTTCGAACGGACTCCTTCACTTTTCGGAATTTTTTTATGTTCGAAGAGGTGCTCGCACAAGAAATCTTCACGCCATGCATTCTTAGTATTTCCTGAAAGAAGCCCTTTGAAACTTCGCCCATCCATTGGAGGTTTATTCTTTACCCCAGCAAATTCAAGAATGGTTGGTGCCAGATCCAAATTGAGTACCATTTCTTGACGCACTTTGCCTCGCTGGCTCTTAGCTTTTGTACGTGGGTCGAAAATGATCAAAGGAACACGGATCGATTCTTCATAGAGTAACCAGCAATCACTTAGTCCGCGTTCACCAAAAAACATTCCATTATCACTGGAATATATAATTATCGTGTTCTCGCTGAGATCTAACTTTTGCAATTGATCTCTTAACCGGCCAACTGCATCATCTACTCCGCTAACCATTCGGTACATACCTTTCATCATTCTTTGAAATTTTTTAGGCGTATTGAATCTCCAGCGCCAACGTTCCCTCCCAAGAGAATTTTGCAGAAAATTAGGCTGTCTTTTAAAAAAGTTATGATCCGAATTTCGTGGGGTAGGTATTGTGGATTCTGAGTAATACTCGTCAAAGCGGACTGGCCAGATGTATTGCCTCGGATCATCATCTTGGGCATGAGGAGCATTAAAGCACAAGGTCAAACAGAAAGGCTGGTCACTTTTACTTCGTTGCTTTAAGAATGCATTAGCCTTATCCGCCGTCACATCCGTTAGATGTTTTTTCCCACCGTTTGAATCGGTAACAAAGTACCCTTTGGGTCCACTCTTCCCCCAATGCTCAAAATTATCAAAATCATCAAACATCAACTTTAATGATTGATCTTCATCCTCCACCATTATTTCACCATTTGACTCAATTCCAAACTTACCTATCAAAGCAGTTCGATAACCATTTTCCCGTAATAATGCTGGATAGCTTATCGCTGCCAAGTTGGCCTGCAATGGATCCGTATTAAAGGTGAACCCATGCCGGCGACGATACATGCCCGTCAGAATACTTGCTCGACTAGCACTACAAATTGGAGTCGTCACAAAGGCATTTTGGAAACGCACACTTTCTGCCGCTAAGCGATCTAAGTGTGGTGTAGAAATAATCTTATTGCCCGCACATCCCATTGCCCAGGCCGGTTGATTATCGGATATGATAATAATGAGGTTAGGAGGTTTCGAAGTTTCTACCTCAGCAGGCAATAATTCTATTAAAGAAAAAAGGATTGCTGTAGCAGTGAAGAGTTTCATGTATATATAAATCAATTCAATTCATTGACTTCAACAATGGCTAAAATGCTTAATTTCACGTCACTGGAGAACAGTCACTTAATTAAGAAATTAATCATAAATTCTCCTACCATCTCCTCTTCTGTACTGAAAAGGCACCGATTTGACCACACCAAAAACCAAAGCTGAAAATTTTAAATCACTGGATTTTAAAGACTTAACTATAGCTTCCAAAGCCAGTTTATCATAAAATTCTATTCCTCTGCCCAAAGCATAAGTGAGCATCATTTCACTGATACATCTAAGAAAATCTTCGCGCTTTGCTGTTAAAAGAATTTTTTGAAATTCCTCATGCGTTTTGAAGGATTCTCCAGATACTAATTTACCAGAAGCATCAATGGGGGCTCCTTCATCATTCTCACGCCATCTACCTATCCCATTAAAGTTTTCATATGCGAACCCAAGAGGATCCATCAATGCGTGACAAGATGAACAGTTAGGATCTTCACGATGCTGTTCTAACCGTTGACGAAGGTTGCCTTTAAGTTTCTTATTACCATCAATCTCATCGACACCTGGAGGCGGTTCTGGTGGTCGTGTTCCTAGAATGTTTTCCAGTATCCATTTACCTCTCTTCACAGGTGAGGTTCTTGTAGCATTTGACGTAATCGTTAAAATGCTACCATGAGTTAAAATTCCCTTTCTACGCGTTCCTTCTAACGAAGTTTTGCGAAACCCATCTCCCTCAAACCCTTTGATCCCGTAATGCATGGAAAGTCTTTTATTTATAAATGAGTATGGAGCGCTGAGAAAATCAGTTACTGGGAGATCTTCCTTTAAAATATGTTCAAAGAGCATTTCCGTTTCCCTTCTCATTGAAACTTTTAATTCATTATCAAATTCCTTATAAGTTTTAGGATCAGGATCAACGATAGAAACATCACGTAACTGCAACCATTGACCTGCAAAATTACTTGTTAGCGATTTTGCCTTTGGATCTTTTAGCATTCTAATGACTTGAGATTTAAGATTCTTCCTCAGAGTGGTTTGAGTCGCATGAAGAAACAATTCATCATCAGGCATGCTCGACCAAATAAAATAAGACAATCTCGAGGCTAATGCATATTCATCAATGCGGTAAGTCGCGTCCGGGTTATCAGGTTCGGGCTGAACTTCACCGCGGAAAAGAAAAAATGGTGACGTCAGCACCGCTTGGCAAGCAAGCTTTATCCCGTTTTCGAAAGCATATTCTCCTCCCTCTTCTAATCCAATTCTGACAAACCTCATCAAACGTTCAATCTCAGCCTCAGGTACTTTCCTTCGGTAAGCACGGCTCGTAAACTTCCATAGTATTTTCTTCGCCTCTTTAATTCTGTTTTCAGGACTAATTTCAAGCCCATTAAATATCTTTTGGTGAAAATCTGGCAACTTGTCATTGGATACACCCAGAGGACCTTCCACTTCTATAGAGCCAATGAACAGGTTCCTGTCTCGTCTTCTCGGATCTTTGTTTTTGGGATCGAAAAAATCATTAATGAACCTAGTTTCAATTAATTGAACGCCATCATTTAACTCATATTTCCGAGCAAACTCTTCTTCATCTATTCTTAGTCGATACTCGTAAACCTGCATCTTTTCGGGCCTATTCTTTACTTCAAATGTATGTCTTTTCTTACCTCCAACAGATAATGTCATTTTTGCCGGTTCTTTACCTGCCTGCTCAGCTCCTGCTCTAATTTTTACTATGTATTCGCCTCCTTGAAAAAATTTGTGCCTAGCTTTAACGGATCCAGTTGTAGGTAAGATGCGAGCACCTCCTCTATCCTCACCTCCCTTAAGCCCACTGGCCTCATATTTCTTTATTTGTTTTGGTGGATCAGAGGTTCTGACCGCAGCCGAAGCAACTTGGTTCGCTGCCTTTAAATACTTCTCCAAGAGAACCGGAGAAATACTCAGGACGTCACCAATGTTATCAAAGCCATAACCACTATCGTCAGGTGGAAAGTCTTTGGCCGGTTTAAAATCGACCATCATTAAGTCCCTGACCGTATTATTATATTCCTGTCTATTTAAGCGACGGATCGTGACTCGTCCAGGATCAGGATTGTCGGGATCCAAACGGAAAACTTCACTTTCTATCCAATTAATAATTTTTTCCCTTTCCTTGTCACTAGGCTGAGATTTTCGCTTAGCCGGAGGCATCAGCTTTAATGAAACGTGATTTAAAACTTCTTTCCATGTTTCAATGTCAGAGAGCCTGGAACGTGATGATTCCCATGAATCAAATGTCAGATCTCCCTTTGCCGAGCCATCACCATGACAATCAAAGCAATACTTCTCCAGTATCGGTAAGATTTCCCTCTCATATGAAATCGTTTGAGAAAAGGCACTATTATGAAAAAAACAAAAACAACCCAATAAAATTCCGCAAATAGACAACCTTTCATATAAGGAACAGATCCTTTTCCTGTCGTTAATAAGGCCCATCTTCAGTAGAGATACTACATCATAAGCTAAACATCACTCATTTATGATGAATTAATGTTCAAATTAATCTTCTCTATGCGGCCAGGACCGGCTAGCACTTTAATGACAACCTCATCCCGGGCCACAATGGCCTTCAAATTCTTCTTCAGTGGGCATCCTTCCATTTTCAAATACCAGTGAAACCCAGCCCCCCAGAGTCTGGTGAATACTTTGAATTGATTCCTGAGCTTTGACAAATGCATTTGCGGTTTCATTCTCAAGCATTTTATCTCTGATCTTGTTGTATTCCTCAACTTCGCCCGCCGTCAGTTCCAGTCCTGATTGTTGTTTCATCTGCAGAGATTCACCTTTGGTCTGCATTTCACTAAATAGTTCCTTAGATTCATCATCCTCCATGAATTTATCAATAGATTCAAAAACCTCTTTTAAATTGGGATCTTCGAGCAGTGACTGGCAAAGTTCCTTGGCCTTTGCTTTGTAATTAGCTTCCGTAGAGGAGGATTCACCAATAATAATAGACATATTTTGATAGTCGATCCACTCAGAGCAATAGTCAACAATAGTAAATTAGTTTATGAATGAAGTACTGCCATTAGTTGCAATGCTTCAAGAATTCGTATAAATATTTCAAATAACCGCAAATAAAATTGCGGTTAATGACCAATAAATATCATACCTTTTATTTTATATCATCATGTCCGAACCAACTAATAATCGAGATTTCAAAGGCGAAGCCTGGGCCTGTTTTTTTCTTCGCATGTGGATAGGAATGCGTCTCATGTTGGCTGGCCTCACTAAATTTCTAAGTAAGAACGAGGAGGAAACAGGCTGGATCTTTGATAAGGAAAAGGCAGGAAAAGTGATGGGATCTATTACTGAAACCATGAAAGCAAATACAGCCATACCTGAAAATATGTTAAATTCATACGCTCTTGTTCTTCCTTGGGCATTACTGATTGTCGGCGCGACTGTGATGCTTGGCTTGTTTACTAGAATTTCATTATTCCTTGCTGGAGGGCTGGTCCTCTCACTCAGTTTTGGATTAATGCTTCTACCGGATGATACAGCTGCAGTTGAACGTGGCGTTGAAATAATCGTCGTCGGGCTAGCATTAATGACTGTTAAGCACAATACTGGAGCTGTTGATAATCTCATCGGGCTTGCTTTCTCAAAAGACGACGACGAGGAAAATTAAATCATTTAGCAACTAGAAAAGCTAATAAGGATCCGATTATAATTTAAATATCGTAGAAATATCTTCAAGCCATGAACTACAAACATATCGGCCAAGAAAATTCGAAGAAGGGTGAAACCAATACAAATTCTGAACCTTCTCTTACTAGACGCAATTTTCTGCGTAACAGTTCTACTGCGAGTGTAGGTGCCGGACTAATTGTGACCAGCAAAACGGCACTCGGTCAAGAAGGCCCTGACAAAGGCAATAAGGTCAGGTGCGGTATCATTGGATACGGAGATGAAGGTAAGGCTCTAAGAGAATCAAGCATGTTCCTTAAGGACCTCGTTTGCTTTCCTGCAGTTTCAGATATCTGGCCACGGAACTTAAGAGCAGGGAAAGGCCAAATTGCAGCAAGTAAGCAGGGAGGTGGAGAGGATGGCAGCATCTGTAACGATTATGCTGAACCAGAAGAAATGATAAAGAAAGAGAAGTTGGACTGTATCATCGTAGCTACCCCTGACTTTGTTCACCATAAGTATTCAATTATGGGTATGGAAGCGGGCCTGGATGTCTACTCTGAAAAACTGATGTCAAACTCTGTAGATTTCGCCCGTCAAATGGTGAAGTCGCAGCAGAAGACAGGTAAACTACTCCAGATTGGTCATCAACGCCGCAGTAACCCACGCTACCGTCATGTCAAAAATGAGATCATCGAAAAACGTAAACTGCTAGGCTGGATCACTCACATGACGGCTCAGTGGAACCGTTCTAGGGGAGGCTCAGTCCCTCGTGAAATCCCTCAGGGAAAGGATGCTCTCACCGATGAGATTCTCCAAAAGTATGGTTACAATGGAGGAGCCAAAGGAATGTTCGAATTCCGGAACTGGAGAATGTATAAAAAGTTTGGAGGAGGAATCATTTCCGATCTTGGCGCTCACCAGATTGACATTTTCAATTGGCTTCTGGATGAATATCCCGTTTCTATTTTTGCACAAGGGGGAACCGACTACTACACGGGTGAGTTTCTTAATGATTTACTAACAAGTGAAGTCAAAGAAGCCATGGCAAAGACAAAATCAAAGAAGAGGAAAGCCAAACTTGAAGCGGAACTGAAACTCGTCGAGCAGGTCATGGATGGATATGAGCATGCTGATAACGTAATGGCGTTCTTTGAATACCAAACCAAACGTGATAAATGGGGCACTAAGGGTGGAGCCGGAGACACATTGAAAACCCGAGCCTACTATCAGGTCCTAACCACTTCCAGTTCACAAAAATTCTATGAAAAGTTCATGGGTGAATACGGAACAATGTCCATCTCTGAATTAACCGAATACAATCAAATTTATCGTGAAGCACATGCCGAACCTTGGGAAGAGCTTGCTAATGGAGAAACCCCAGTCGTTGAAAAGAATTTAGCAAAAGAGGAAATTTATCACAAGTTCTGGGAACAACCCGCTCCATGGAGAAGTATTGATAAAGCCAAGAATGATAAATGGCTTTCAGGCAAGAGTCTTACCGATGCCCGAGTATCAAAAGGACTAGATCCATGGGAAATCCCTTCACACACACAATTTGATGAAAGACCTCACACTCCTCACTTGAGGAATTTCTTCGAAACTGTTCGTGATAGAGGCTCTCAAGATGATTTAAACTGTCCGGCAATTGAAGGATTCAGAACTACCGTGACCTGCATGAAGATCCATGATGCTCTTGCTAATGGAGGAAAACTTGAATTTAAACCTGAAGAGTTCGAAGTTTAAATAAATTACAATAATTCGAATTTTTTCCGAAAGAATTCGTCTTACTTTTAAGTATATTAGCAATTAACCTTATAAATCCTTAAGATACAAAAAAATGAAAAACCCGTTCATCGTAGCATCAGCACTGATAATTCCTATCTTGGTGGCAACTGCACAGGACACAGATAAAAGTAAATGGAAAGACGTGGGAATTGACTTTCCTAAGCCCATGTTTGTTGGAACACCTGTTGCAGCTAAACTTCCTAATCTTGATAAAAGTAAAAAACCAAGACTCGTACTTAAAGCACCTGAAGGGGCCGAAAATTTAGCACTCGACATGGAAGTCACTTCGAGTGATCCCGAACCTATCATCGGTGATCTTGAAATGATCTGTGACGGGGACAAGGACGGAGCTGACGGCTCTTACACTGAATTAGGGCCTGGAAAACAATGGGTTCAAGTTGACCTTGAAGAAGAGGCTAACCTATATGGAATCGTCGTCTGGCACTTCCACAAAAATGCTCGTGCCTACATTGATGTCATTGCCCAGATCTCAAATGACCCTGAATTCAAGACAGGAGTGACCAATGTGTTCAATAATGACCATGATAATTCTTTTGGAAAGGGAGCAGGAAAAGATCTTGCCTGGATAGAGACTAATCACGGCCGAATTTTTGATGTTGGAAGTAAAAAGGCCCGTTACATCCGACTCCTTTCAAATGGTAACACCGCTAATGAAATGAATCATTACGTGGAAATTGAAGTTTACGGAACTCGCTAGTTTTTTATTAAGATCAATTCTTTAAAAAAGGCCGCACAAATAAGTGTGGCCCTTTTTTGTACCTGAAAACTGTTAACCTTCTTTTTTTAGTAACATTTTCTGTAACTTAGAAGCATCAGCAGTTGGAAGCTCACAGTGTTTCCCTTTACAAAGGAATGCTTGAACGTCTGCCTTTTCACCATCCGCTAAACTTTTGGCAAATTCTTCAATAGGGCCAGTAGTACCAAGCACAACCTTATGCGGCTGATACACTGAATGCACGGCACGTAATAACTCTTTTGCTTTGGTGCTATTAATTTCTCCAGCAATCACAACTCTATTCGGTTCTCTCGAGGCAAAGTCCGCGGCACTCAACATATAAGGAACAGCCAAGGCCATTGTTTTCATTCGGCCTGTAAAATAAGATAAAGTCTTATCTGCAACCTCACGATAAGATTTATTTCCAGTAATTGCTGCCAATTTCAGAAGAGCGTAAACAGCAACAGAATTACCCGAAGGCTCAGCGCCGTCATAATCTTCTTTGAGTCTAAGGATAAGATCCTTAGTTCCAGTACTTTGGAAAAAACCACCAGCTTCTTTATCATAGAATGCAGCGATCATCCTATCAGTAACTTCAATTGCAAAACTTAAGTAATTGTTATCAAGGGTGACTCCATACAACTCTACAAGGCCACTTAACAAATAAGCATGTGTATCAAAGATCTGGGCCTCATCACGCGATCCGTCTCTCCACCTGTGATACAATCGCTTTTCTTTATCGTCCCAAAGATTTTTCTTAATAAAGGCTACATTTTTATGAGCAGCCGAAAGGTATTCCTCCTCCCCCAGCACAACTGATGCCCGAGCAATCGCTCCAAGCATCAACCCGTTCCAGGACGTTAACACCTTATCATCAAGGCCAGGACGAACCCTCGACACTCGTACATCAAACATTTTCTTTTTAGCTGTCTCAAGCAGTATTATATCTGCAAACCCTAGTTTAGAATCAACAACACTAAGAACGTTCTGTTCTTTTAGAGGTTCTGGATCACTATGATCTTCGAAATTTCCTGATCTAGTAACACCATAATATCTTATTACAATTCCCATTTCCTCCTCAGTTAAAAACTTCTCAAGCTCGGACTTCGTCCAGCAATAAAATTTACCTTCTTTGCCTTCACTGTCAGCATCCTCAGCAGAATAAAAACCACCATCAGGATGAGTCATATCTCGCAAAACATATCTCAGAATATCTTTAACGACTAAGGAATGAGACTTCTCTTGAGTGAGCAGAAAAGCATCAAGATAAAGATTAACCAATTGCGCATTATCGTAGAGCATCTTCTCGAAATGTGGGACTAACCATTTCTCATCGACCGAGTAGCGGCAAAAACCACCTCCGAGTTGATCATACATACCACCGGCTGCCATCTTCTTGCATGTGAACGAAACTTGTTTGACAGATTCAGGATCAAGTCTCGATCCCAACTGCAAGAGAAAAATCGGCTGACTGGGACGTGGAAATTTAGGAGCTTTTCCCCACCCTCCATGGACAGGATCGTATTCACTCTTGAGTTGGAGCAGACCTTTTTTAAAATCCGCTTCCTCAATTACACCTCCTTCTCCCTTCCCTTCATTCGCAAATTCCCCCAACTTTTCTGAAATATTATTAGCATCCTTAATAACATCTTCACGTTTATCCTTCCAGACCTTTGCAATGTTCTGCAAGAGATCAGGCCAGCTAGCCCTGCCTGGAGCCGCTTTAGGTGGAAAATAAGTTCCTCCAAAGAAAGGCTTCAGGTCAGGAGTCAAAAATACATTAAGCGGCCATCCACCACCACCGACTAGAGCCTGTACAGCTGTCATATAAATTTTATCAACGTCCGGTCTTTCCTCACGGTCCAATTTAATACAAACGAAATGATCATTCATGATCTTTGCTATTTCCTCGTTCTCAAACGATTCACGCTCCATGACATGACACCAATGACAGGTGGAATAACCAACACTAAGGAGAATGGGCTTCTGTTCTTTCTTTGCTAACTCAAAGGCTTCTTCTCCCCAAGGATACCAATCAACCGGATTATGAGCATGCTGCAAAAGGTACGGTGACTTTTCATTAATGAGCCGGTTGGTAAATTTGTGTTCTTTCTTTCCCTGGGTCACTTTCGATTCATTAGTTTCTTCTTCAGCGTTCGCTTTAAAATATAGGAGAATATTTATAAAACCGAATGCAAATGCAATAACGTAGACATGTTTCATACATTAGAACAATAACGCACCATAAGAAACCATCAAGCGACCAAACTTATTACTTAATTCTAATGTAGAACAATCCAATCCCCTTGATTGACAGGATACGACCATTCAACCATGCTCATGTATGCGATTCTGCAAAAAAATTCACTACTTATTAATAGCAGCCTCATTCATTTTAACATTGCATTCAGAGCCTCCTAAGGAAGCAGGCATCGTTGCAAGTGAACAAAAGGAAAAGAAATCTGAAGATAAAGATTTTATTCGTTTCACAGAAAGTGAAGCTTCAGCTTCTCTTGAAACTGCTTCAGCTAAATACACGCACAAGGACGGCACCACAGTTGAGCTCATTGGTGCAGTTCACATTGCCGACAAGGGTTACTACAAAAAACTTAACGAACAATTCAAGCAATACGATGCCTTACTCTACGAAATGGTAGGAGGCGACCCGGATAAACCTCTGACTAAGGAGGATCTACAAGCGAACAAAAAAAATCCAATGAGATTCTTTCAACTCCTCATTGGAGGGATGATGAAATTAGATTTTCAACTCGATCACGTTGATTATACTGCAAAGAATTTCGTCCACGCCGACATGACTCTTGAAACTTTTCAAGCTAGGCAAAAAGCAAAGGGGGAGAATCTCTTATCCTTATTAGAAAAATCAATCAAAGCTCAAGAAGAAGCAGCGAGCCAGAATAAGAATAATTTTAATTTTGCCTCCATGTTTAAATTACTCAACGATGAAGGAGGGGCTAACGGGATGAAACTCGCTCTCGGAAGGCAATTCCACGACATCGAATCTATGATCGGTGGAATGGAAGGACCTGATGGGTCCGTACTGGTAGCTGAGCGAAATATCACCGCTTTAAAAGTAATGGATAGAGAAATTAAATCTGGGAAAAAAAATCTGGGGATATTTTATGGGGCAGCTCATTTGCCGGACTTTGATGCACGGCTAACAAAAGAACTAGGATTCCAGAGAGCTGAAACGAGTTGGAACACCGCATGGAAGATCCAAAAAGCAGCAGGAAAAAATACCTCAAAAGAACC
>JABSSR010000180.1 GCA_013213965.1 Verrucomicrobiales bacterium
CAACAGCGTTGCGTGAAGGTCTCTCACATTAACGATGTCCTTGACGGAATTGTATCCTAGTTCATCGGTGCCTCCGTGGCTCACGCCTCCCTTGATACCTCCACCAGCCATCCATAGGGAGAATCCCTTGATATGATGATCTCTTCCGTTCCCTTGTGCCATGGGCGTGCGTCCGAATTCGCCTCCCCAGATAACTAATGTATCATCCAGCATTCCCCTTTCCTTGAGATCCTGAATCAATGCAGCGCTGCCCCGATCAACGAGGCCTGCTGTATTTTTCGAAGCGTTCTTAATGCCTCCGTGATGGTCCCATCCGCGATGATATAATTGGATGAAACGGACCCCACGTTCGGCCAAGCGTCTGGCAAGGAGGCAGTTTGAGGCAAATGATCCATCGCCGGGTTTGGCACCGTAAAGGTCAAGAATTCTCTGAGGCTCTTTGGAAACGTCCATGAGTCCAGGAACTGATGCCTGCATTTTAAAAGCTAGCTCGTACTGTGCTATCCGAGCCGCAATTTCCGGATCATCGACCTGATCATTATGGATTCCGTTCAGTGCGTTCACTGAGTTGACGACGGATTGTTGATCTTCCCGAGTCACCCCTTTGGGATTGGTAACGTAAAGGACTGGATCTCCCTTAGAGTGGAAAGGAACGCCTTGGAAACGGCTTGGCAAGAATCCGCTATGCCATTGTCTTGCAGCAATGGGTTGGTTCTGTCCTCCCCCGACAGATGTGAGAACGACATAACCTGGCAGGTTCTCAGTTTCTGCTCCTAGCCCATAAAGTAACCATGAGCCCATTGACGGGCGGCCGGAGATTTGAGTTCCAGTATTCATGAAAGTGTGAGCAGGATCATGATTGATTTGTTCCGTGACCATGGAACGGATGATTGCAATTTCATCTGCGATACCACCTATTTGAGGAAAGATGGAGGAAATGTGTTGGCCTGATTTTCCGAAGTGCTTGAATTCGTGCTGAGGACCTAGGCATGTGAGGTTCTTGTTTCCTTGTAATTGGGCAATGGGCTGTCCTTTAGTGAAGGATTCAGGCATTGGTTTACCGTTCATTTTAGCCAGCTCAGGTTTGTAATCGAGCGTTTCGAGATGAGATGGTCCGCCTGCCATGCAGAGGTGAATGACACGTTTGGCCTTTGCTGGATGGTCCAGTTTATTGATGATGCCGGTCCACTTCTCATCTGAGCCAGGAGCGGCTTTGAGTTCGTCATTGAGTAATGAAGCGAGTGCAACGGAACCGATTCCTGTACCGGATCGGTTCAGGAAAGAGCGTCGGTTAATTTGGAAATCATAAGGTCTCATTTTAGTGTCTTGTGATAGTTTCGTGTAAGTTCAAAATGGTTCGGGCAACAGTTGTCCAACTAGCCAATTCGGCCGGAGGAATGTCCTTCGGAGGGACCTTGATACCGACCATATTAAGTTCATTAGCCGCATTGGCATCGGCAGTGTACCGAATTAATTGTTTTGTTTGAAGTTCGGTAAGTATTATTATTTCCTTTTCATTTCCTTGCCTTGATAGGGCAGTGTTTAGCGCCCAGTTAATGCGTGATATGGAATCTTTGCCTCCTTCTCTGATTATTCTTTCAGCG
>JABSSR010000181.1 GCA_013213965.1 Verrucomicrobiales bacterium
ACTCGGCCCGGAACTTCTGCCACATACTTTCAAAACCGGGATAGTTCGCCTCCCTGTGATGACTGTCAACTCCAGGGAAAAGACACACCGCGTAACCACGTTCTAGGGCATCCTCGGCCCAGTAGCGCTGGTAGAATCTTGGCGCAGTGAGAAGTAAGGGAAATGGGCCCTCTCCTCTCGGGACCCAGACCTCCATATCAAAGGAGGTACGGTTCGGAGTAGTCAGGGTGATTCTAATCCTGCGCCTAATGGAGTCCTTATCACCCTGCACCTCTGAGATCAGTTCAGCCTTTATTATCTTCGGAACTTTTTCCGGGAAAGTCCCAATGAAATATTTAACGAGGAGATCCCTGATCTCCTGGCGACGCTTGTCCCATTCAATCAATGAGCTGACTCTTTTCCCGTCAGTAAAATGCATGAGGGACGGTAACGTCGCCGCGGGACCCTCAGCGCAGAAACCAGTCAGCTTCCCACAAATGACCAGAACGAACGCCAAGCACTGAAATGAACTCTTCAAGAATGCCTTTTATCAGCTTAAAAAGCCCTTAACAAGCCAATCCTGATCCCGCTCACCGATCAAAATTTGAAAAAGTTGAAGAAAAATCTAAGGATCTGTTCGCTGGTGGCGTTATAATTGTATAAATCTTAAAAATAATGAGATCAATTATCCCTCTTATCCTTATCGTCTTTGCATTTTCACTGATCAGTAATGCTGAAGAACAATCCATCAACGATGTCCGAAAAAAAGCAAGTAAACTGCAAAAGGACGGGAACTGGAAAGAGGCCTTTGAAGCTTATCAGGGACTACTCCTCGGGGATGGTAATTCCGGATCCGCTGCTGCTGGGGACCTGGATAACGCATGGAGGTGCTTGAACAGGACCGGCCAGATTCAGGACATTGACAAGTTCCTTGAAAGTGTGACCCAAAAATATCCGAATGACTGGAGGATACTCGCCAGCGCGGCAAAAATATACATGGGCATGCAGCACATGGGTTATCTGATCAGCGGTGAATTTAAGCGTGGACATCACCGCGGAGGAGGAAAGTACGTGAACGCTTACGAGCGGGACCGGGTCAAGTCTCTTGCCCTCATGGAACAGGCCATGAAATCCTCGGAAGGAGAAGAGGACAAGGCTGCACTTGGAATGTTCTATCTTGAATTTGCAAATTCGATACGCAGTAACCGGGGCAACAGTGAGTCCTGGAGACTTCAGAACCTTACCGACTTCAAGAAAATACCTGACTTTCAGGATGGTGGTTATTACAGAGCCCGCAATGTAGGGACCCCAGTCAATGAGGACGGGAACCCGGTCCTTTACTCTCTCCCGTCGAGCTGGGAAGAAGCAAAGAATGACGGGCAACGTTGGAGGTTCCTTCTCACCGAAGCAGGTGAAATCTCTCCTGCCTTGGCCGGCAATGCCAAGTATCAATGGATTTCATTCCTGCGTAACCAGTTCGGCGTCCAGACAATGCAACAATGGGGATTCGGAGGATTCTTTGGACGACACAGCCCGGACCAGGGAAAGAAGAACGAGAGCGGAACGTATGAACTGCATACGCTGAAGGAAAATGAAACGATCGCCCGCCTCGCGACCGGAGTCAAAAGGATCACCTTACCCGATGAGCACAATCATATCACTCAATTAAAGCAAGTCGCAGAACTGGACGATAAGAGCTTCGCTGAAACGGCAACTAATGATCTTGCCTCTATCTTTGAAAATAGAAGGCAATATCCTAAGGCGGCTAAGTACTGGCAACAGAGCATCGAAAAGTTCGGTCCTGGAGGCAAGAACAAATGGAAAGTGGACAGGCTGAATCAGATCCTTGATAACTGGGGACGCTTTGACGGAACACAAACTCATCCGGCAGGTGAAAAGCCTTCTCTCGGATTCGTTTTCCGTAACGGTGAAGAGGTCAAGTTTGAAGCGTTCACTATCGATGTAAGAAAACTACTTGAAGACGTTAAGTCTCATCTGAAAAGCAATCCGAGCCAGATCGATAATTCTCAGGTCAATATCGGGAACATCGGTTACAGCCTGATCAATGATAAGATGAAAAAGTACGTCGGCGAGAGCATTGCCGACTGGGAACTCCGACTCGATCCAAGAAAAAACCACTGGGACAAGAGGATCGATATCGTGACTCCTCTGACTAAGCCGGGAGCCTACCTTCTCAAGGCTAAAATGGCAAAGGGAAACACCTCTAACATCATTGTCTGGGTCTCAGACACCGCGATCGTTAAAAAGCCCCTCGACAAGAAATCCTTCTACTTTGTCGGTGACGCTCTGAACGGGACCCCGATCGAGAAGGCGAATGTCGAGTTCTTTGGGTATCGGGTCGAGTACCTGAAAAGGAATAAGCTCCTCCAGCCAAAGCGCCGATACAACGTGATCACCAAACAGTTCGCCGAATTCACCGACAAGCAGGGCCAGATCATGCTCGGGGCTGACCGGATGCCGAACCAAATGCAGTGGCTCATCACGGCAACTACAGATGACGGACGCTTTGCTTATCACGGATTCTCCGGCGTGTGGTACAACCAAATCCATGACCCGACATACAATACGACCAAAGCCATCTTCATCACTGACAGACCAGTTTACCGGCCCAATCAGGAAATGAATTTCAAGGCCTGGGTCCGGCACTCACAGTACGACAAGGAGGACAAGAGCCAGTTCGCAGGAAAAGAATTTAACATCCTGATTAGTAACCCAAAGGGTGAGAAGATTTACGAAAAACAGTTAAAGGCGGACCAGTACGGCGGGTTCACGGACAAGATCACATTGCCGGAAAATGCCACTCTGGGCGTGTACCGCATCAATATCCTGCATCAGGGAAGGCACATGGCCCACGGCGGTAATACTTTCAGAGTCGAGGAGTATAAGAAACCTGAATTTG
>JABSSR010000182.1 GCA_013213965.1 Verrucomicrobiales bacterium
ATCGTTTAAGAATAGGCTCTGAAGTCTTTCGAGGTAGAGGTAGGCAAACTCTTTAGTTGGTTCAATCATCGTTCCTTCTCCATAATCATTCCAGGTAGCGATCTGAATTAATTCAGAATTACTTTGTAATGCCATTTCAAGGGTCTGATTGAAAGTCTTTCCATTCTGGGAGCCGAGGTAACCATAGCTCTTGTGTACGCCTGCCTGCTGGTAGATGTCATGAAACTGAGGAAACACAGATGCGATAGTCGATTCATTTTTTCTCCCCTTTGCATAGAGATTTCGAAGATATTGTTGCCATACTTTTGGGCTTATATTTTTACCGCCATGTACAGGGGGCCAGCCGAATTCGCCCGCGCCATTGATTTGATCTTTTAAATGAGGGAGCGTGAATAGTTGTGGTTTATTTGAGAGCCCGCTGATGATATGAGCCCACTGATCCTTTTTGAAATGTTGTGGCCCAAATATGAGCAGGATCGGTTTTTCTTTAATCTTCATGTAGGCTGGATCAGCAAAAAAGTTTTGCTCAAGCCACTGGAATTCTTTTTTAGCGTAAGCTAATTCCTGAGCTTTTTTAATTTTGCTCCCATTGATCATATGTTTGACGGACTGGTCTTCATAACAAATGGCGAAATTTAGTCCGGCTTTTTTAATGTATTTAATTAAGTTCAGTGAATTGCGATGAATGGTCGCGTAGTCTCGGAAATTCTCAGTACCATACCAGTCAATAATGACTCCATTGATAGCGGCAAACTTCATAAGGAGGACCTGGCACTCTAGTAAGTCCGGGTCATTGGAGTCATAGGCTCCGATCAATGGTCTGTAATGCGAGGCGAGTTCGCGCTTACCTTTGGATCCCAGATTGTCAGGCTTGAAATGATCCATGGTCCAGTGCCATCCCCATTGACCACTAACAGATTTTGAGGCGTACCATGGCATGTAATGAACCATTATGGGCTTGGATGAAACTGCTTTATCCACTGCCAAAAGCGGCAATTTAAAGCAAAACAAAAATGTTAATAAATACCGCATTTATTCCCCAAGTATCCCTCAGCTCATTTGTTGGCTGGTAAACGCATTTCCCGATCCTCCTGCCGCCCTACACCTTTGAGTAATAGCTGATCCTTATGAACCTCTATTATTGAGTAGGCATTTTCAGTAGTGTTGACCATGCCCTTGAGGGTTAGATAGTGAATCTTGTCCTTGTTTCCGTAGTTGCCCTCATGGTTGTGTCCATTTATATAGGCCACGACACAGGGATATTTACTCAGTAATTGTGTGAGTGCATCAGCATTCCAAAGGTTATGAACGTTTGCTGGATAAATTGGGAAGTGGCAAAATAGAATTACTTTTTCATGGTTCTTTGTGGCTAATTCGAGTTTGTCTTTTATCCATTTTAGTTGTCCTTTTCCAACGGCTCCATTCCAGTTCGGAGTACCGGCTTTGAGGCTACGGTGAAAGGCAGCCGCAGCCTTAGTTCGCGGATCGTTCTTCGGATAGGCGTGAAGGCTCACATCATTTCCGTCCAGTGCCAGAAAGCGCCATCCCTTGTGAGTAAAATCATAATAGCGTTCCTTGAGGCCGAGTTGAGCTGGCACCAGTGCTTTCTTATCGTCAGTCACGGAAAAATCATGATTTCCCAATACATGATAGTGAGGCGCTTTAAGACGGTTGTAGATGGGTGTGACTTTAGCGAAGCTCTCAAAGTCCCGGTCAATGAAATCACCAAGATGAATCACGAAAGCCAAGTCCAGCTTGTTGTAGTGCTCGACACAATCACGGAGTTTTTGAGGTGAAAGGCTATACTTCCTAACTCCGCTTGTTTGGTTGCAGTATTGGCAGTCCGCAACGGCGCCGAAACGGAATAGGGGCTTATTTGTACGGTCATTTTCTGCGATTAGGGAACACGTACAAATTAACACAAGTGCGCATTGCGAAATAATTTTTAATATTGTTTTCGACATATCCGGGAAGTTTTTGCAAATAGCTTGTATTAAAATTGGGCTACTTCTAAGTTTTAAAGATGAAATTATTCTCACTCATATTTATCTTCTCAGCAACCTTAGTAATAGCCTTTTCACTTGCCACCTTAGCTGATGAGAAGAAGAAAAGTGAGTTTCTCGAAGATGACAAAAATGAGAAGTGGATTCAGCTTTTCAATGGCAAGGACCTGACTGGTTGGACGCCCAAGATTCGCTACGAAAAGCTTGGAGAAGACAAGCGCAACACGTTCTTGGTCGCTGACGGAGTCATCAAGGTCAATTACAAAAAATACGATGAGTTTAATCAAACCTTTGGACACCTCTTTTACAAGACTCCGTACTCCAGTTATCGCCTTCGGGTGGAATATCGGTTCCTAGGGGAACAGTTGAAGGGCGGTCCTGGATGGGCGTATCGTAACAGTGGCCTTATGCTACACGGGCAAGATCCCAAAACGATGAAGGTCGATCAAGATTTCCCAAATTCAATCGAGGTACAATTGCTTGGCGGTAAAGGTGAGGGGAAACGCACAACTCTCAATCTTTGCACACCCGGGACGGACGTTATTATGAACGAGAAGCCGCTCAAGAGGCACTGCATAAATTCCAAATCAAAGACTTATCATGGTGATCAGTGGGTGACTGCTGAGGTCATTGTGGACGGATCAAAAAGCTTTAAACATATTGCTGAAGGTGAAGTTGTGCTGGAGTATCAACATCCCCATTTAGACGATGGAACGAAGCTCGAA
>JABSSR010000183.1 GCA_013213965.1 Verrucomicrobiales bacterium
CGGTGATCTTGTAGGATCACGCGTCATTTTTAAATCATTAATGATACGCGAAAATGGGTAATTCTGATTCTCAATAGCTCCATTCACGGATGCTAATGTTCGATCTAAAAATTCAATAAAACTCGGGTCATCATGCGTACTGCTTCGCAAAGGAACCATATTGACAAAATATCCAAGTATGTCGCCGAGTTCCTTTTGATTCCGCCCAGCCATCGGACTACCAACCACAATATCATCCTGATCACAGTAACGGTGAAATAAGGCATTATAAGCAGAAAGCATCGTAGTATAAAGCGTTGCGCTTTGGCGTTGCGCTAGTTCTATAACTCTTGAAGCTAGGTTATCATCAAGAATGAAACTAAGTCTTCCTCCATTAAATGTTTGAACGGCTGGACGCGAATGATCAGTTGGAAGATCAAGAGAGCCAGACGCACCCTCAAGGGATGAAAGCCAATACTCAGATGCTCGTATTTTGTAAGATCCCGAAAGATTATTCTGCTGCCAATTAACGTAATCCTGATAGCTGTATTCAATCGGATCGAGATCAGGAATTTTTCCGGACTTAATCGAAAAATAACTTTCAATTAAGTCATTCATCAACAGAGAAACGGACCATGCATCAGAAATGATGTGGTGCATTGCCAGTAAAACAATGTGTGAACCTTGATCATTCCGAAAAAGTTCCAACCTAATAACAGGGCCTTTTTCTAAGTCAAAAGGTAATTCAGCATGCTCTTCAATGAGTTCTTTGATTTGTTTCTCATTCATCCTTGATGCATCATGCTCCCGAAAATCAATTGTCTTTCCACGCTCCACCCGTTGAATCGGCTCTCCATTAACCTGATGAAACGTTGCGCTCAGCATCGGGTGACGTTCAAAGAGTGTCCTGAAAGCAGCTTCCATTGCTTCAATATCAACGAGAGGAGTGAGTTTGGAGCTGAAAACTAAATTATATGCGGCACTTTCAGGTGAAAGCTGATACAAAAACCACAAAGATTTCTGCCCCTCAGAGAGGGAAAATTCCATCAATTCTTCACCAGTTCTTTCGAATACAGCTATATCACTCGATGATAAATTCCCATCTGATGATTTCTCAGAAGAATCCTCATCTCCGGCAAGAATTTGCTCAATAATACTAGCAGCCAACTCCTTTATGTTCGGACCGTTCAGGACGCTCCCCATCGGTAGATTAATCCCAAGCTCAGACTCCATCCTATTCATAAGCTCAATTGCCATAAGAGAGTCTAACCCAATATTGGTAAGCGCCGTGTCACGATCAATCTTCGAAACATTAGTACCAAATACACTTGCCACTTGGTCAGCAATGAAATCTTCAAGTATTTTCAACCTTTCATCACCCTGAGCAGCGAGGACCTGAGGACGGACAGATCCTCCCGATCCTCGCTCCGAAAATTTCTGAACGACTTTGCTATATAATGGAGCCGTTGAAAGAGCAGGGCTCAGCTTAACCAGTTGAGCCCAATCAACTATAGAAGCAGCGATCTGAGCATTCGACTTTGGAAGAAAAAGCGACATCACATGCTGAGTATCCAACATCTTATACGGCTTCATCCCGAGTTTGTTTAGGTACGCAGCAGTTTTCTGATTGCGCTCAACAAATCCAGCCTCGATCAATGCTCCCCAATTAATGGTTAACGACGGAAGTCCTCTAGCATGACGATAATGCGATAAGGCATCTAAAAATGAATTCCCTGCATTATAATTAGCCTGCTTTACTGCACCAATAATTGCAGAGAAAGAAGAGAATTTAATAAAATGGTCTAAATTAATATTTTGCGTCGCCTGATGCAAATTCCAAGCCCCTAACATTTTAGGGTAAAGAGCCTTATTAAAACACTCCTCATCCATGTCACTTATGAACTGGTCATCGATGACCATTGCTCCATGAATTATACCTTTTAACGGAGGCAGGTCTGAACCAATTTGGGCCATAATCCGTTTCACATCTTTGAGCAAAGTCACGTCCGCTCTTAAATCTACAATCTCTTTACCTTTTGATCTTAAATGCTCAATATCTTTCAAGATAGATTCATCCCTAGCGCCACTACGACTAACGAGGACCAGATGACAGGCTCCGTTTCGGGTCATCCATTTGGCTAGTTCGAAACCAAAACCGCTCATACCTCCCGTGATCATATACGTCACATTTGATTTAAATAAATGCCCTGTCTGAGTGCATGGAGCAACAGGAATCGAATCACAATCAAAGCTAAGCACATTCTTTCCAATGTGCTTTCCTTGGGCCATGAAGCGAAAGGCCTGAGCCGCTTCTGTTATAGGGAAAACAGTATGCTCTAAGGGAGAATATTCACCAGAATCAAAGCTCTTGGCTAGTGCGGCAAACATTTCTGCTACATAATCCGGCCTATCCTGCAAATGTTGCGCAAGATCGACAACAAAATAAGAAATATTGTTACGGAGTTGCTGAAGCCCAATCTTTGAGTCGTTATAAACATCCACCTTGCCGATTTCAATAAAGCGCCCAAAAGGCTTCAAGACTGAAAATGACTTCGGGATAAAATCACCGGCGAGAGAATTAAGTACACAATCAACGCCTGCACCATCCGTCACCTTCAGTATCTCATCCGCAAAAGATAGCGACCGTGAATTCATCGCATGGTGAGCTCCAAGTTTAAGAAGCAAATCACGCTTTTCAGGAGTTCCAGCAGTCGCAAAAATTTCTAATCCTAATTTACGAGCAATTTGAATTGCAGCCATTCCCACTCCGCCCGTTCCAGCATGAATAAGGACACTTTCTCCTTTTTTCATACGAGCCAGTTCATTCAAACTGTAATGAGCAGTCAAAAAGACGGTTGGCAATGTAGCCGCTTCCTCGAAAGTCATCGAACTGGATTTTTTAAAAATCATCTTTTCACTGACCGTGACAAATGAACGAAAAGAATAAGGAGCCATACCAACAACTTCATCTCCTACAGTGAAATCCTTCACCTTTGCCCCTACACTGACAATAGTTCCTGAGAAATCATCGCCAAACCATTTCAGATCAATCGGGTTGCCAGGATACATACCCAGCGCCTTCATAACGTCTCGAAAGTTAATCCCTCCGGCCTTAATTAGAACTTCAACTTGATCTGGATCAGGTGAGTATCGGATCGTCTCATTGAGAGACAAATTAGTCAGGACTCCAGGTGAACTGATCTCTAACCTGAAAGGAATTATCGACTCCTCTGACAAGACAGCTTCGGCTAAACGGTCAGATTGCTTTTCAGCTTTAAGTGAGCGTAATCGATGCACATATCTGACACCATCCCTATAAGCAATTTCATTTTCTTGGTCAGATAGAAGGAATTCTTCAAAAATATCATATGGTTCGGATCCGCGACTTTGTTCATCTAAATCAATATGTTTCCAATGAAAATCAGAATACTCACCTCTAGCTACACGAATGATACCCACTACAGGAGACATTGCGATCCCATTAAGCATATCACCTTCTTTAACGTGCACTGTGCCTCGGGTTAAGATCAAAACTTTCGGACTTAACTCGAAGTCTGTAGACGATAATGTTTTGACGAGCTCTAGCAAATGCATAGATCCAGTTCTCTGAGCACCCATTAAATCAGCTTCCGAAGAGCTCCCATCTAATGGCCCTGACTCAATACCAAACGCATGAACAATTGCATCCACTTGAGGCATATCAGCAATTACCGTACTTATGTCCTGATCAGGTAATAACCTAACAACTTGATTGGATTCATCTTTAAAACGTTCCGACAATTCTTTAAAGAAAGAATCATTCTCAGAGAAAATAATTACGGCACCTTTATTGTTTGAATCTCCAAGATCCTCCAAGCCGTTCTCTTCTTTATTAAGATCGCTCTCTTCAATTAGTGATGAAGAGCCCCTATAAGCCATGAAAGCAGTCTGACCAGACTCATCTGGGTCAGGTGTATTGACAAATGATACTACGCCCTCGTATCCACAACTTAATAATAAATCTTCCCACTCTGAACGATTCAATAATGCCGAATTGGGTCTCAGATCAGTGTCAGTATATTGCCACCAACCTTTCAACAATCCAAAAATAAGATCCAATGCACTATGAGAACGAGTTACTTCCAGAAAAATGAGCAGGCCATCATCTGCCAGGCAGCACTTTAATTGTTCAAGAGTATTTTTAAGATCAGAAGTGGCATGAATTACATTAGTTGCTAGAACCAAATCAAAAGATTCGGGAACAATCCCTTGGTCTGATGGAGATTTCTCTATATCAAAAAGACAAAAATCAACTGACGCATTATTAGTAAATGCCTGCTTCGCCTCAGCAATGAAGGCCTGACTAGTATCAGAAAAGGTATAATCAAATTTATTGGGAGATAATCTTTCAAGAACACTCCGGGTCAATGATCCTGTCCCAGCTCCAACTTCAAGAATTCTGACTGCACGGTCCTCCGAAACGCCCTCTATGGCTTTTTGGACATCAGCTGAAATCATCTCGTTATTTGCAGGAAAATCAGCTCCATTAACATAAAAATATTCCAGCACTTCAGAGGATCCTTTCGGGAAAAGAACTTCAAGAGCATCAGTCTCTCCTGAAAGCACCTCAGTGAGCCTAGGCCAAACTAGTTTATAAAGATCAAGATCAGCTTTTCGGTTCGGATACTTAATCCTAAGATTATCCAATTCCTGAACCACATCAATGCTCCCGATTTCACGTACAATTTTCCATTCCCCTTGACCTAATTCTTCTAAGGATCCTTCAACTGATAACGCCTTCAATTGAGCCTTAACTAAGCGTTCATGCTCCAGAGAAATGCCTAACTCTTCGATGATCTTACTCGTTGTATAAATAGAACCAGAATCCGGATTCCATCCTAGCTGCTTTAATGAATTTTCAAAACAAAAGCATGCCAAGCTGTCAACTTCTTGAATGAAGTCTTTATAATAAGTCGCGAGATCATATCTTTCATATCTCTCGTCTTTCCCCGCATTAACCTCCTCAATGATCTGGTCAAAATTTGAAAATGCTATTTTGCTTCCGACCCGACTACCTTTGAGTCGCTTAGGCTCCCAAGAAAATTCATAAAAAGAATTATTAATAGCATCCATTTCCTCATCTTTTTGGTCAATTCTTTCGACGCAAAAACCCAAAACATCGGCAACTCTTTGCCCATCCTCGCTCATAACAATAATATCAGCTATTACACTTTCACCGTCATCAAATGTTACTACAGCATGTGCCCACAACTTATCTGGGAGAGTATCTCTGTACAAGTGCAGCCTACGAATAGAGGAAGGCAGGTAAAAATTTTGGCTAGCTCTTGATCCTTCCGGGATAACTTGCGCCCCTTTGAGCGCATGGAAACAAGCATCGAGAACAGCAGGATGGAAATGATAATTTGAAAGTGTATTGACTATTGATTGAGGAACTTGAATCTCCGCAACGGATTCATTTGGCTTACTCCAAACATTAAGAAGTTGGCGGAATTTTGGGCCGAATTGATAACCAGCCTTATCATACTCTTTATAATAATCCTCATGCGTTGAATGCTTTTCCATGCGGGCTTGGATACAATCAATTGATTCATTGACAGGATCTGGGTCTGGGTCTGCCCGTTGGATCAATCCCTGTGCATTAAACTCCCAAGTCTTACTCTCATCAGTGGAAGAATATACAGAAAACGACTTTTGCGTTTCATTATATACTACACGAACGGTAGGAACATTCTTATCTGAAATAAAGAGCGCCTTCTCTGTCTTAATTGCTTCAACAGCATAAGACTCTTCGGGGAACAAGTTTCTGGCAACTGCAAGACCTATCTCTGCATAGCCTGCTGCTGGAAAAATGATACTGTCCCAAAAACAATGGTCTTGGAGATAATCGTGCTCTCTTGGGTCAAGACGAAACTCCCAACAAGGCTCTGGAAACCTCTGTCTCAATCCAAGTAAAGGGTGATCAATAGCCTGTAGTCGATGTCTGAAAGATTGGTCACATTCAATCCAGAATCTTTCATGGTTCCACGCATGCCTAGGAACACTCACTGCTTTACCCCCGCTCTGATTAATAGAAACCCAATCAACTTGTACGCCCTCTATATGAAGTCTCGCTAAATTCTCAAGAATAGTTTCCATTTCGCTTTCTTTGCGGTTGAGCGAACAAAGGACTGAGAAATCCCTTTCAAGGACTCCGACAGAATCAGCAATCGGGCCAGCAAGTACAGGATGAGGTCCTAATTCAAGAAACAGCTCAGAACCATCATTAGATAATGACTGAATGGCTGAGGAAAAAAGAACGGGTTCTCTTACATTTCGCCACCAATAATAATTATCTAAATCGTCACCCTTAAAAAGTTCACCAGTAACAGTTGAATAAAATGGAATCTTGGAATTCTTTGCAGAAATTGTCTCCAGCGCATCGATTAGATCATTCTTAATGGGATCCATCTGATGAGTATGGAAAGCATAATCAATTCGAAGCCATCGCACAAAGACCCCTTCCTTTTCAATCCTTTGAACAATTCCTTCCAATGCCTGAGTATCGCCTGCAAGAGTGACCATTGCCGGCCCATTGACAACAGCTACCTGAACTTCATCTTCTTGACCTTGAATTAACTGCTCAGCTTCAGCTTTGGATAATCCCACAACAGCCATCTTACCCTTTCCACCTGTCTTATTTTGCAAATGACTCCGATGAAAAATAATCTTAACTGCATCTTCAAGACTGTATATCCCTGCCACGTACGCTGCAGCAACTTCACCAACGCTATGCCCAACAACTTTCTTAGGTAAGACTCCCCATGTTTTCCACAATTCGGCAAGAGCAACCTGCAAAGCAAAAATAGCAGGCTGAGCAATATCTGTCCGGTCAATTCTTGATGACTCTTCATTAGAATTCATTTCTTCGACCAAGGACCACCCAGTCAACGGTTCTAATAGAGAATTAATTTTTTCTATCGTTTCTCGAAAGACGGGCTCAATTCGAAACAGTTCTTGCCCCATACCCCACCACTGTGCTCCCTGCCCAGTAAATACAAATACTGGATCGGCATTAGTAACAGAGCGTTTGCCAATAATACATTCTGGAGATTCTATATGATTTAATATCCATGATTTTAAAGTCGATCTTATTGATTTATTATCATCACCAATGACAACCATTCTCTCATCAAGATTCTGACGATTTAAACCTACCGAAGTGCAAATTTCACTAATGTGATCAGTGTCGTTTTTGAGAAATTCGCAGTACGATTTAGCTGCACACTCAAGACCCGCTTCGCTGTTTCCACTGACTGGCAACAAAAATGGGCGACCAAGCAAATTTTCGTAAGATTCGTCACTTATTAGGCAAGATTCATTTTTTACTGCCTCAAGAACTACATGGGCATTGGTTCCGCCAAACCCAAAAGAATTCACAGCGCTCACAGGAAGAAAATCACCAATAGATGGCATGGGCATATTTTTCCGAGGCACCCTTAGCTTCAACTCTTTGAAAGGAATGTTAGGGTTGGGCGTTTCGTAATTGAGGTTTTTAGGAATTTGCCGATTATGCAAAACTAATGCTGCCTTTATGAGGCCCGCAATCCCAGATCCAGATTCCAAATGGCCTATATTGGATTTTACAGATCCTATAATGCACTGTTCAGATTCTGATCTTCCCTCACAAAGAACTTCTCCAAGAGCTCGCGTCTCAATAGGATCACCAACAGGCGTGCCCGTACCATGAGCCTCCATGTAACCTACTCTGCTAGGGTCAATACCGGCTTGTTGGTAAGCCTGACGCAACATAGCAGCTTGTGACTCTCTACCAGGAACAGTCATCGAAGATGTATTACCGTCCTGATTTACTACCGTAGCCTTGATCGTAGCATATATACGATCGCCGTCCCTATGCGCGCGAGCAAGAGGCTTAATAAGAATCATCCCTGCACCTTCACCTCTCACATATCCGTTAGCTCTGGCATCAAAAGCAAAACATTGACCACTAGGTGAAAGCATCGACGCTTTGGAAAAACCAATTGAACTATCAGGCATTAACAATGCGTTAACTCCACCAGCAAACGCAGCATCACATTCCCCACTCCAAATACTCTTACAGGCAAGATTAACCGCTACGAGAGCAGACGAGCATGCCGTATCAATAGAGATGGAGGGTCCTTTTAAATCATAGAGATAACTAATACGATTAGAAGCGATTGATAATGTGCTGCCAGAATTTGTATGAACATCAATGTCTGACTCCCCCATCATTTGGATCGAGCCATACTCATTTGATGATATGCCTACATAGACACCGGTGGCTGAGCCTCGCCAATTGATAGGCTTTTCCCCTGCATCTTCAAATGCTTCCCATGTTAGCTCAAGTAACCAGCGCTGTTGCGGATCCATGCGCTGGGCCTCTCTAGGGGAAATGCCGAAAAAAGATGCGTCAAATTTGTCCACATCTTCAACGAAACCTCCCCACTTGGTTATCATCTTGATAGGAATTGAACTATCAGGATGATAGTAACGGTCTGCATTCCATCGATCATCGGGAACTTCCCGAATTCCCGATTTCCCTTCTATGAGAAGATCCCAGAACAAATCCGGGCTATTGGCTCTCCCCGGAAACCGACATCCTATTCCAACTATCGCGAGAGGCTCCTGCTTTGATTCTGACATTCAGTTTGCAAAAATTAATTTATTTTATGCACTATTAATTTAAACGAATTCATCATAAAGGAATCGATAAAAAAAAAGCAACCCCACTAGTTTGTTAATATCTAAAATAGATTTTATAATTTATAGAGAAGCACAAATGATTTACATCTAGGCTCCCAAAACATTAAAATCCAATCGAAGCCCCACCGTCAACCGTTAGAAGAGAACCTGTTACAAAGCTCGCTGCTGGCGAACAAAGAAAAACCGCCGCATGGCCAACTTCGTCAGGTTGGCCCATTCTGCCCATCGGCGTCCTGCCAAGAACTTTCTGTCGCCTAGGCTCGTCCCCTTTAAATGAATTTAATGCCATTGCGGATTCAATCCAACCAGGCAAAATTGCATTCACTCTGACTCCGTTCGGAGCAAATTCGGCAGATAAATTATATACTGCTCCATGCATAGCAGACTTCGCCATTGAATATGAAGTGACCAGCGGCAAACCTATCACAGTTGCCATAGAGGAAATCCACAAAACTGAACCAGACCGGTTGTTGAGCATTGCAGGAACAAATTCCTTCGTAATGGCAAGGGCCCCTCGTATATGGACATCAAAAACCTCCATAAATTCTGAATCTTGTAAATCGACGAATGGCTTCTTGCAGTTAATTCCAGCATTATGCACCAGACAAGTCGGCTCTCCATGATCAGAAAGAATCGTTTGCGCAAAGCTTGGAATCTCATCAATTCGCGCGATATCTTGAGAAAGATAACTGACCCGTTCACCAAGTTCAGCGGCAGCTTCGGCCAACACCGTTTCACGCCTTCCGACAAGAATCACTTTTTCAGCCCCTGCAGCAAGCATGCATCTTCCAATACCTAGACCAATGCCTGTTCCTCCACCTGTTATCAAAACTGTTTCTCCGGACATGCTGTAAGGATTTTCCATACTCATTAATTATTATATTTATATAATAATAGATATTTAGGAAACCTTTTTCCCATACTTACTCATAGCATCTTCGGTCAGAGTAGTGCCTGCTCCTGAGTTTTTAGGGAAATCAAAATGACCTGACCTAATCTCAAGAGGCTCAATGAAGCAATCCTTGATCCAAGGTATAAATTCCAACAACTCAATTCCTGGATGAGAAATACTCAGATGAATTTGAGTTTGAGCCATATCACCTGCGTGAGGAGTTACGGGGAGGTTTGCTTCGTAAGCAACATTAGACACTTTCAAGGTCTCAGTAATACCTCCAAGCCGGGTCGCATCAGGTTGAACATAATGAACTGCCTTAGAAAAAATAAATTCCTCAAAGTGAGCCAACGAATATAACATTTCACCCAAGGCAACTGGCGTCTGTATAGCATCTGAAAGGGCTTTGTGTCCACGCACATCATCATGCCATAGAGGCTCCTCTATCCATGTAACGTCATAATCTTTCAACTTACTCGCCACACCCAATGCCTCAGGCATACGCCAGCGACCATTTGCATCAGTCATTATACGAACTCTTGAACCAACAGCATTTCTGACCGCTTCGACTCGTTGCAAATCCTCATTATGATCCGGCTTACCTACTTTCATCTTTATACTTTTGTAACCATCCACCTCAGTGAGTCTTAGCACATCATCGATCAACATCTGAGTTGAAAGGTTTAACCAACCACCGTCGGTATTATACGCTTCAACTTTGTTCTTCTCACTCCCACCAAGAGTCTTCCATAATGGTTCATCTAAAGCCTTTGATTTAATATCCCACAGCGCAATGTCTACCGCCGCCAATGCCATTTTTGTAATGCCTGCACGCCCGACCCATTGGAGTGGCGGATAATATGCCAATCTTTCCCACAATAAGGAAATATCAGACACTTCCTGACCTATTAATAACTCAGCATAACAATTGGATATGCAGTCCGTAATTAATCTATCACTGGCTAAATGGGCATGCGTTCCGGTAAAGCCATAACCAGTGAATCCTTCATCTGTAAAAATTCTTACTCCTGGCATACCCCAATGAGTAATCGAATGCGTACTGTCAGAGATATGGTTCCGCGTAACCGGAACATGCAAAATAAATGTTTCAAGCGAAGTGATAATCATCAATTTAAAAGGGGGCAGGAGAATCTAACTTCGCCTCATAAAAATGTTAATTAAAGATATAAAGAAGATCATCCAAATAGCTGATGATGGATCCTTGATTCTTCAGTTCCTGTGAGACGCTGGTCCAGACCGTGGAACCTGAAAGTGACCCTTTCATGATCCATTCCTAGAGCATGCAAAATCGTTGCATGCATGTCTCTTACTATAACAGGATCCTTCTCTACATAATATCCAAAATCATCAGTCTGCCCGTAAGAGATACCCCCTCTGATGCCGCCTCCGGCCATCCAAATCGTATAGGCTTCTTTGTGATGGTCTCGGCCCGCTCCATTTAACTTTGACCCCTGAAACATGGGAGTTCTTCCAAACTCTGCACCCCAGACAAGTAAAGTCTCATCTAAAAGTCCTCTCATCTTCAGGTCTTTAATGAGGGCAGCAATTGGCCGGTCAATCTCTTTAGCCTTTTTCTTTATACCATTTTCAATTCCTCCATGGTGATCCCATCCGGAATTGTACAGTTCGACGAATCTTACTCCGCGTTCGACGAGCCTCCGAGCCTGCACACAGTGATTGGCAAATCGTCCTTTCCCATACATGTCCCTAATATGTTCAGGTTCATTTCTTATATCAGCTAGTTCAGGCACTGACATCTGCATTTTAAATGCCAACTCATATTGATTGATACGGGTTCTGATTTCAGGGTCACCTATATTTTTTAATTCCAATTCATTCAATTCATTGATTCCATCAATGATGCGCTTCCTGCGAGATCTATCAACGCCCTTCGGATCTGATAAGAATAGGACCGGATCACCAGTGCTACGAAACTCAATGCCCTGATAGGTGCTAGGTAAAAATCCATGACTCCAAAGAGTGGAGCCTGCTCCTGGAACACTCCCAGAAACCATTACCACATAAGCTGGTAAGTCATTTGATTCTGATCCTAGTCCATAAGTGACCCAAGATCCCAGACTCGGACTACCTATACGGTTAAGACCTGAATGAAAAAACATTTGCGCAGGAGCATGATTAAAATCCTCAGTCTGCATGGATCGAATAATAGCAACTTCACCAGCGACCGACTTTAGATACGGAAGGACCTCTGAAATCTCTTGGCCATCATTGATTCTTGCAAATTCAAAAGGCGAAGCCATCATCTTTGGATGCCCTCGAAGGAAAGCGAATCGCTTCCCTTCAATGAACTCTGCAGGAGCTGGTTCGCCGTGAAATTCCTTTAGTTTAGGTTTGAAATCAAAAAGATCCAATTGGGAAGGCGCTCCTACCATATGTAAAAAAATGACTGATTTTGCTTTTGGCGCAAAATGGGCAATTCCTTTGTCATAAGCTGCAATAGGATTCGATGAAGATTCTCTAGACAGAAGATCATTGAAGGCCAGGGACCCTACACCGAGACTACTTGAATTACGTAAAAAGGCCCTCCTAGATAACAGGCGTTGATTCAGATCTTTCTCCATTATCAGTCAACCGTTTTGGACTACTTTGTTATCGTTCCATGAAGGTTCAGTAACGTAGTTGCTATTTCGAACCAGGCACTTTCAGCAGATCCTTCCGTATCAAGAGCTATGAAATATATATTTTTTAACGCTGTAATCTCAGCGCCATTAGGATGCCGAGAGAGAGCAAGCCTGAAGGCATATTCCAACTGTTGAGGCGCATTTAATTCAGCAGTCTCTTTTTTTATTCGGGCCGCAAAGGCCTTAGCAATTTCCACATAGACTGGATCATTTAAGAGCGTCAGGGCCTGTAATGGAGTGTTACTGGATTTCCTCATTATATTGCAAGCTCCCCTACTTGGAGCATCAAAATTAGCAAAACTAGGATAATGAGCAGAACGGCGCCAAATAGTATATATGCCTCTACGGTAAAGGTCTTCATTTTCCGATATATAATATTTGTTATCCACTTCACCAATGACTCGCCAAAAATTTGCGGGTTGCACTGGCCTCACTGGCCTTCCGTGCATTTTGGTCGAAAGTAGTCCGGAAATATATAGAGCATTGTCCCGAATTAATTCTGCAGGCAACCGAAGGCTCGGCCCCCTAGCATAAAAATTATTATCAGGATCATTGCCTCGTTCTAATTTAGATACTATGGAGCTCTGTAAGTACACAGATGAAAGTACGATTCGCTTAATTGTCTTTTTCAATGACCAAGAATCATCAGACTGAAAAGTCACCGCTAACCAATCAAGCAATTCGGGATGAGTAGGATATGCGCCATTAGTTCCGAAATCTTCTATCGTTGTGACTATTCCTCTGCCAAAAAGTTCTGCCCATATCCTATTCACAGTGACTCTCGCCGTGAGAGGATTCTCTTTAGATACAAGCCACCGAGCCAACCCTAAGCGATTCCTCGGATACTCATCCCGAAACAGATGTAATGATGAGGGTGTATTTGTACTTACTTTTTTACCAACATTTCTGAAGTCCCCACGCAACATGATATGTGTGACTCTCTTTTCCTCCATCTCTTTCATGACGCGAGAAGTATAACCGATTTGAAAAGTTCCCCCCTTGGAGCGGTTCTTGTTGTTAGTAATATTTTTCTGTAATTTATTAAGTGATTCCGAAGATTCTCCTTTCTGAAAAAGAGCCTTACTTATTTTTACAGCTTCCTTAAAATCTATTTTGGATTTTCTAATTAGATCAATTTCTTTGGGATGCTTTTTAACTAGCTCATTTAATTCATTATCAGAAAATGATTCGCAAAGCTCTTCGACCTTACTCACATAAATCTTCTCTGCCTCGCGAGCCTTATTCGCTGCCTCATCTCTCTTGTGTAACTCATCAGTGGGAACTGGAACCTTAATGTCAGAACCCGCATAATCCATGGACGCGTCATTGCCTCCGGGCCTGCGCTTACCCTCAATCGGAGTATTGTTAAAAAAAGCAAACATCGAATAATAGTCATGAATCGAAAAGGGATCATGCTTATGATCATGGCACTGGGCACATTGCATCGAAGTTCCTAGCCAAACTGTGGAAGTCGTATTGACGCGATCTACGACCTGCTTGACTCGATCCTCTTCAGGATCAGTTCCCGCCTCTAGATTTAATATCGGTCCGCGATGAAATCCCGTGGCAATGATTTGATCATTAGTAGCTTCAGGGAGCAGATCCCCAGCTAACTGCTCGATAGTAAATTGATCAAAAGGCATATCTGAATTAAAGGCCCTTATGACCCAGTCCCTGTATGGCCAGACATTCCGAAATCCATCACGCTGATAGCCATCAGAATCAGCATATCTTGCAAGATCCAACCAACCCAATGCCCATTTTTCACCAAAGTGATTTGAACTTAAAAGTTCATCCACAATTTGCTCTAAATGTTGATCAGAAGGGTCTAACAGAAATGAATCAACTTTTTCTATTGAAGGAGGTATTCCTATGAGGTCTAAAAAGATTCGCCTCAACAAACGTGCGGGAGATTCCCTTTCTTTGGGAACATGACCCCGCGATTCCATTCTCGATAAACAGAAAAAATCAATTCCAGTACGAGCCCAATCAGCATGTTTTACTGGTGGTAGATTTGGCTTAGTTGGAGATACATAGGCCCAATGAAAATCCTTGGCCTCTGCTGTAAAAACAGCAAAAAGGATAAAACAAAGGGTTCGCATATAAAATTAAGTCATTAGTTTGTGACCTTGAGCGTTCCAAACATCAACTGACCATGCCCAGGATATGTACATACATAGGGATAATTTCCAGAGGCAGACGGAACAACCATGTATAGGACATATTTGCGACCAGGGGCAACCTGAGGTGTTGAAGCAATTACTTCGGGAATATCAGGTACAAAATTCTGTTCAATAGCTTTCGGGCCAATAGTTAGCGCAGATGCCACAACTTTTTGCCTGCTGCCAGGAGTACAAACCGCGAGATTATGCATAAGTCCGGTAGGATCATTATTGATGAATTCGATACCTATCCTTTCTCCAGCTTTTGCTTCGAGTGATTCAATATCGAATTTCATGCCTGGCTTTGCACCTACTTTAAGAATTCTAGCATCTTCAAATCCTTCCGGAACGAGTGCTACTTGCTTTTTGCTCAAAGAATCCATTTCAGCTCGCATCTTTGCATCTTTAATTTTACTCAATGATTCGTTTCTAAAGTTATTTATAAAACCCCCAAAGCTTGCTCCTCCCTTAAAATTTCTGGATTTAGCAAACCAACCGAAGAATTGTTTTCTAAGATTTTCATTCCAGCCTTCTTCAACGTTCTTGAGTGCATAAGCATACCATATTTGCTGCCTCTGTGGATTGTTCGCTTTTTGGTTTTGAAATGATCTACCATACTGACCTGATCGAGCCAAAAGCTTGTCATCAAATTCAATCTCTTCCAACCCAGCTGCTTCCTGATTCATTAAAGGAATAGTTTTAGCAAGAACATCTTCAGCCTTCAAATAAACCAACATAGCGACCAACTCCCTATTCATAGCATCAGATGATGCAGGATAGAGTGGTGAAATGGCTTCGGCAATTTCTGTTGCAGTGGCATCATCAGGTTCACCCATTCGAATGAAGCAAAGACTCATGACACGTAAAGCTTCTAGTTTCTGCTCTTCAGTAAGTTCAGTAACTTTCAATAAAGACAGGGCATCTAATATGTCGCCTTGCAATGCAGCGTCTCCCTGTCGTGTCAGAGCAAGCAAAGCAGAAAGCAATGTTTGAGGATCCTCTTCTTCGAGTGCTTTTTCTTGCCACTCAACAACAGATTGATGCTCTAGCGCAACACGAGCCGAGTATCGAACAAAACGGTCGGCATGACTTAGTTTGGGCCAAATCTTTTCGATGGACCCCTGAACCTCTTTACCATGCAAAGCCTCCAGATCTCTTCGAGTTTCAATCAATTTTGTCTCAGAATTGGCTCTAGTTTTGATGGCCGCAGTGGACTCAGAACCTGAATATTTCACGCGATAAAGCGCAGATTGAGTTCCTCGACCTCCGACTGCAAAATACATATTACCATCTTTCCCAATGACTCCATCCGTAACATTCAGAGGAACCCCAGTAACAAACTCTTCTTTCTTTGCTTGATAGGAAGATCCGTCAGGGTCCAAGTGAATCGCGTAAATTGTTCCATAGGTCCAATCAAATGCATAAATAGCGTCCTGATATTTCACCGGAAACTTTGATCCCAAACCAGACATGACACCAGTCGGACAGCCCGGTCCAATGTCCAAAGTCGGAGGCAATACATCTGGATACCACTCGGGGAATTTTCCAGTGCCTGTTCTCCAGCCAAATTCAGATCCACTAGTGACATGATAGATTCTTGTTGGGCGATACCAAGGAGTGCCACTGTCCCACTCCATATCCGAATCAAAAGTGAACATTTCTCCATCTCTATTAAAAGCAATATCGTACTGGTTCCTAAACCCCGCGGAATAAAGGTGAAATGTTTTACCTTCAGGATCAGTTCGCGCTATCCATCCTCCCGGAGCTCTTATATTGCTTGCATGCCCACGTGCGTCAGGCATCCGTGGAAGTAACTGATCTTCTGCGTAGTTCATTTTTAGCGCAGAACTTTCAGGCTTAGGGACAGCAGTATGATTACCACCAAGAACGTAGAGATGATTTCCATCTGGTGAAAGGGAAACTGCATGAGGACCGTGCTCACCTCCACCAGCGAATCTCCGCATATCTTGAACCTTATCTAGAAGATCATCTCCATCCGAATCAGTGATGCGATATAATCCTGAACCAGGTTTGTTACCATTCGTACATGCGTATAATGAATCGAATGCCCACAATAGCCCATGAGCTCCTGAAACTGGGACAGGCACCTTTTCAATCTTAGGTTCTTCAGAACTGAGAGTGATTCTAAAAATGCCGTTGCCTCCTTGATCTCCACAATATAATCTGCCCTTATTATCTACGGCCATTGAAACCCATGAACCTTGCTCTCCTTTAGGAACATTATAAATTTTTTCCACCTCAAAGCCTTTAGGGTGCACTTCCGCAGTCCCTTTAGCGGCAATAGCAACTGGAATACCAGCCTTTTTAGAGAAAACATCTCCCCATGGTGAATCTCCCATTTTACCTGCTACCACTGCATTTTTCCACCCAGTAGTGTCCACACTTGGCGCCATCCATCCAGGAGCTTTTTTGTTGGCTACAATCCACTCATTATCACTGACAATGTGCCTAGTAACACCGTTAGCCGCGACTAACTTAACTTTGGCAGCTAATCCTGCCGTTTGGCCTTCGTTGTGAGCCTGCACCGCAAGAACGTTATCCCCATTATGAAGATATTTCTTTATATCAAATTCATAATGAGTTTCCCACTGGCTACCAGAACCAACTTTCTGACCATTAACAAATGCTATGAATCCATTATCACATGTAATGCTCAATTTAGAAGATTTGAGAGGAATACTTAAAGTCCACTGCCGCCTAGCGTAAATTGTTTCTGTTCTGGCAGACTTACTATTCCATATCCATTTGACTTGAGGCACTGAAGTTTTTTTTGCCGCATTAATAAGAACAATGTTATGATCTTTTAATAATTCTCTAACTTTAGCAGATTCTTTCTTTCTATTAATTAGAACAATATCCTTTACCTCTAATCTCATTGCACCTCCCGCATGCAATTGTAACGCCAAGATACCTTTAGATGATTTCTTGGAAATTTCATTATCCTCAATCTCCACAGTCACCTGACCATTAACTTTATGAACTAGGCGATTGCCTGATGCAGAAATAGAATATTCATTCCATTCGCTAAGATCGCATTTCTTTTTGGCATCAGGATTACCTTTCAATGACCTCTTGCCTTTTTCGTCAATGACTACACGTTGACCGCACTGGGCAATTATTCCACGTCCCCGCTCTTCATAAAGCATGCCAAGATAATTCGGAGCAGGGTGCATGTCCATTTGATATCCACCAACAGACCAACTCTTGGCATTAATCACTTTGGATCGATATTGTATTCCTGAGTTATTATTGCCCTTAACTCTCGCCTTTAGGGTAAGCTCAAAGTCTCCGACCTCTCCTCCTTTCCAAATCAAGAAAGTGTTACTAGGAGTCTTCTTGTCTGCAGTCGTTTCTCCCACAATGACACCATTCTCCACCCTCCAAAGATCTGGATTGCCGTCCCATCCTGAAAGATCCTTACCGTTAAACAATTTCTCAGCTGATAGAGCATTAATTTTTATTGCGAAGATCAGTGTTGTGATAATTAAGATTTTTTTGGCCATAAATTTATTTATTTGAGGGATTATTTTATAACGAACAATGTAGAACGTAAAGGTGCGTTTGATAGGCTTTTACCATTATTTAAAATGACATCATCGATCTAATTATCAGTATTATTTTTATCCTCTTAGCAATGAATCGCAGAGTCATTATACTAAATATAAGTAAATTTAACCTTAGTCAGAAAAGTAATGGGAATCGCTTTGCTACGCATCTCGATGGAGTCGCGAAGCGTTGGCCATAGGGCAATTAGTCGTAATTAAAACAATTTATGTTGTGCAGGTCTGTAATCCCCAATGCCATATCCCAGCGGCACATCTTTCAGAATGAAGGGAGGAGAAGTGAAGCGGGCGAAGGGAATTGAACCATTTGCAAAAAAACCACTTTCTATAAATAGTTAATCAGGCTGCTCTAAATCCTTTATTTTGGCATTAAGATTTTCAATCTCCAACATCAGCTTCTTTAATTGCGAATCCGATAAATCCAGTTTTTCACTAATCATTAAAGAATTAGATTTTTCCTTCTCTAATAACTCATTAGTTGCTTTCAACTCATTTTCAACGGCTTGAATTGCAGCCACATAACCTTCGCGCGCTTTTTTATTAGCTACCTCAGCATCTGACAGTGCCTTATTTAATTCACCTTTCTCTTTTTCTAATGAGTTAACCTTCTTAGTGAGATCAAGATTATCCTCATTGGCTTTTAAGATTTGAACCTGAGCCTGTTCATTTTTCTCTTCAATATTAGCAATTCCCAACTTTAATTTCTGAACCTCCTGCATATTCGAAGTCATTGATTTTTCATAATCATTTTTAATCTTATCGCGGACTTGGGTCAACATCTCCACTTCTTTGACTTTCCCTAAAAATGCATCATTGGCTTTTTTAATTTCAAGCCTCGCAACTTCTTTAGCATTCAAAGACGCCTTCTGGTTTGCATCCCTTTCATTAATGAGGGTTTCCTCTAAATTAGAAATCTCTTCACCTTTATCAATCAAATCTTGCTTAGCCGAAGAGAGATCATCTTTAACCGTTGAGAGATTATCTTTAACCGTTGCAAGGTGATTTGCTCGAACGAACATCCAAATTATTACTCCAACTAATAAAAAAGAAAAGATAACAGGGACTAGGACTGGCCTTGACGCTTTAGGAGAAAGCTCTGACTCTTTGTTTTCAGTTACGGGGCCGGTGGTTGTTTTGACTTCAATTTGATCCTTCTCATTATTTGTTAATGCCATTTTAACGAATCTTTGCTCCGCTAGCGCTTCCGGCGTAATCCATATCGTAAAACTTTTTGATCTTATTTTTTTCAAATCGTCTCCATCAGATTGGAGAGAAGAAACATTCACATTAGACAATTTTTCCTCAAAAGCTTCTATTGGAAAAGATGAAATCTGTTGATTCAGGTTTTGTGAAATTTCAGTCCAAATACTAAAAGCTTTAGATGGAGGCAAAGAAATAGGTTCAACCTGAAGAATTGCATCTTCTGTACTTTGATGATCCTCAGAATCTGAAGAATTTTGATTCAATGATTCTACCGTCTTTTGATCTTGAATCGATCTCACCCATACAGTGAATGGGGTTGAACGACCTAGGTTGATAAGGTGCTTTACACTTTTTGAGCGTTCATTCCATATCCTCGCAAACCACCCGCCTTCGGGACGGCTGATTGCTGTGGGGTTCTTTTCTATATTTTCGCCTACTGGTCGTGCCATTTTTTAAAGAGAATCTCAGTTATGATTAATGCAAAAAGTAACACAGATTTCACTCTAAAATAAAGCTACTTAATAAATTCATCATTTTTCCTACCCACTATGAAGCATTGCGTTTATCCCAATGAGTGACAAAATGTCTTTTCCAGCTATAAATCAAAAGCTTAAATCCAATTGCAAATATGCTGCTCGTTATCGATAACTACGATTCTTTCACATATAATCTAGTTCAATACTTCGGTGAACTTGGCGCCGCCATGGAAATTCGACGAAATGACGAAATTTCAATTGAAGAAATTAAAACTCTGCGCCCAGAAAAAATCTGTATATCTCCTGGGCCATGCACTCCTAACGAAGCAGGGATAAGTTGTGATGTGGTAAAAGAATTTGGACCATCAATCCCTCTCCTTGGAGTGTGCCTAGGCCATCAATCTATAGGACAAGTGTTTGGTGGTGAAATTGTACGCGCTGAAAAACTAATGCATGGTAAAACATCCATGATAAAACATAATGGAAAGGGACTTTTTGAAGATGTCCCAAACCCTTTCGAAGCAACTCGTTATCACTCTCTACTCATAAAAAAGGATTCTCTTCCTGATTGTTTAGAAATTACAGCGGAAGCAAAAACAGAGAACA
>JABSSR010000184.1 GCA_013213965.1 Verrucomicrobiales bacterium
GGTAGCTCTGCGATGCAAGGTCCGCACCAAGTGGCCCAAAAATCAATGAGTATTACTTTCCCTTTCATGTCAGCCAGGTCAATTTCTTTGCCTGCCAAACTGGTAAATTTAAGCTCCATCGCTTCACCGATTCCAGGTCTGTTAAGCTCTCCTCCTAACTGATCCAGGAATTGACCAAAACGCTCAGATTGAGGATGTCCTTGTATATCTTTTTTTGCAGAGGATAATGCGGTCCTTGCTTTGTCCTTTGCTCCTGATGCCATGTGAAGGGCGAACAGTTCTTGGAAGACGCCGAAGAATTCTTGAGGGATGAGATCAGCTCCTTTAGCAAGCTTCTTGTATTTTCCACTGAGCAGTTCTGCTTGGCGTTCAGTCATTTTAAGTCTTGCGTATGACTCTATAAGGAAATCAGTGGCTTCGTTTGCATCAGTGGCATTTGGATTCTTTTGCAAATAGGCTTCGATTGATTCAGCTGCTTGCTTAGTATGCTTTTCGATTAATTCACTCGCAGACTCTGCAAGAATGCTCATCGGCATTGAGATTATGAACGCTGCAGAAGCAACGATGGTTTTATTTATCATGTCTTTGGTTTTGTTGTTGAGGTTCTCTTGCTTTATGAAACTATCCGATTTTTTTTGATTATTAATTAAAGCGTCAAGGGAATGGAATTTGGTCTATACCAGTCGAATTATTTATTCGTGTGATTATCAATTGCTTCTGGAAAGTATTTCTGGAGACTGTCAGTAATGTTGGGGGCCGCTATTCCAAGTCCGCAAGCGCTCGTGGCTTTCATTACTTCGCCAATTTCATCTACTTCTTTAACCCAGTTAAGCGTATCGAGTCCAGAACCTTCTTCGCCTAGTCTTTCTTTGAGCCTTTGAGTGCCTATCCGGCAAGGGAAGCACTTTCCGCAAGACTCATGGGCAAAGAACTCCATTGCGCCGTGAGCTACTTTAACCATGTCACGACTGTTATCAAAAACGATGATCCCGCCTGCTCCGAGAAAAGATCCCTTACTCTTGATGGAGGGTTCATCTAGGGTTACTTCGATATCTTCTTTAGACAGGAATCCGCCGCTCAGGCCTGCCATAGTGACAGCCATGATTTCTTTTCCTTCTAGTGCTCCTCCTGCCCAGTCATGAAGTAATGTCTTAAGTGGTAGTCCAAAAGGTACTTCATAGTTTCCTGGCCTTTTAATGTCCCCCGAAAGTGAAATAATTTTTGTTCCAGCATGTTCTCCGATTCCTAGAGATTTATACCAGTCAGGGCCTTTTCTCACGATAGGCGGAACAGAAGCCAGAGTCTCAACATTATTTACTACTGTCGGCAGGTTTTCAAATCCATGAGTGACTGGGAACGGGGGCTTGTTACGTGGGAAAGGATGCTTCCCTTCCAAACTATTTAGCAGTGATCCTTCTTCTCCACATATGTAAGCTCCTGCACCTCTGCGAATCTGTAGATCAAAATCAAATCCGTCGACTCCAAGGATTCCTTTCCCTAGAAATTTATTTTGGATTGCTTCATCGATCGCCTGTTGAAGAATTTTTTCAGTTTCAGGGTACTCATACCGTAAGTAAATGAATCCACGGTTTGCACCAGTGGAATAAGCTGCAATGGTCATGCCTTCTATGAGTGAGTGAGGGTCATGATCCATAATGGCTCTGTCCTTAAAGCAGCCAGGTTCTCCTTCATCTGCATTGCAGATGATTGTTTTTGGTGTTCCATTTGCTTCAGCAACTGATTTCCATTTTAACCCTGTTGGGAATCCAGCCCCTCCACGACCTGCTAATTTTGATTCTGTTATAAAGTCTCGAATATTTTCTGGCGAAGATTCAATTGCCTGACGGAGAGCAGTGTAGCCATGACTGTTCTGGTAACCATCTAATGTGGATCGATTCTCTTCTCTAATGTATCGGAAAATACATTCTTCTGAATTTCCTGGATTTGGTATTGGGAGTGGAGATTTGCGGCATTTGAGTGATGCTGAGTTCTTGCCCACTAGTACCTTATTTCCTTTAATTACGGGTACCATTTCATCGCAGCGACCGGCGCAAGGCATTGAAGTGGCTCCTTCAGATTTTAGTTCATTAAGTAATTCTTTCCCACCATTCAAACAACATACATTGCCTGTACAGACTCGGGGAGTTTGCTTACCTGGAAGTTTTCTAGAAAAGTGGTGATAGAAACTTATCGTGGCAAAGAGTTCTGCTACAGGAATTTTAAGCTCGGCGCTCACGGTCCTGATAGAATCTTCCGATATATAATCGTCTCTATCGTGAAATGCATGCAGGACAGGAAGCAGCGGGGCTGTTTCATCCTTCCATTTCTCAATGATTTCTTTGTCGGTCACAGGATCAATTTATTATCGTTATGCTGCTATAATGGCAGTAGCGCATGCAGCATCATGATACACTACTA
This sequence comes from Verrucomicrobiales bacterium, assembly GCA_013213965.1. Classification (GTDB taxonomy): domain Bacteria; phylum Verrucomicrobiota; class Verrucomicrobiia; order Verrucomicrobiales; family DEV007; genus EC70. The sequence goes on from JABSSR010000184.1 coordinate 2,419, forward strand.
AGGTTCTCTTGTCTTTTTTTAGACAAGATTCGATAGGCTTGTTAATTCAATCGTCCTTTGGGAAGGGGTGAGTGATTTGAGTGTTTACTGAGATGGGATCTCCTGAAATTTTGTAATCAATTTGCCTGAACTATCAAATTGACGGATCGATGCTGTCTTTTTTAATTTTGTGATCCATCTTTCATGTGCGGATTTCCTTAGTTCTAATAATGCTAACTTATTAACCTCGTCACGAACTATAGGGTCATTCAAAGATTTGTTTTTACCTAACTTTTTATCCTCTGCCTTGAGAAGATAAAATGCGTAATTGTCTTCGAGCACTTTACTGACTTTGCCAGATTCAAGAGCAAAGGCCGCAATTTTTAAATCGTTCCGTAATTTAATGCTCTTCTCTCCTATGATGCCTCGGTCTCCGCCAGAATCCGATACACTGTCCTTTGAATGTTTCTTGGCCAATTCTGCAAAGTCTTCGCCTTCTATTATTTTTTCCCGGATCTCTGTGACGAGTTTTCTTTGGTCGTCTAATTTAATTGTCGGATCTTCCGCTGCCTTCGGGATCATTATGGTTCGGATTCTTGCAAAGGTTTCTTCTCTGAATTTATCCTTATATTTCTGATATGTTTCGGTTAATTTTTGAGGTGTTACCACTGAAATGCCTTTTGCTTGACTGGACCGCATCATTTCAACCGCAATGATTTTTTGTCGCATGTCCCTGAATCTTTTCATTGTCATTCCTGTTCTTCGGAGATCTTTAATGAATTTGTTGCGGTCACCATTGAACGGTTCTCTTCCGATTATTTTCTCTATGTCGCGGTCAATGATATCATCCTTTATTGTTCCTCCCAACTTTACGAATTCAGAGAGAATGAGTTCTCTTTCGATGAGGCTATCTAATGCATTTTCGCGTAAAGACTTAAGCATTTTTTCGCGTTCTGGACCTTCAGGTTGAGTGCGCATTATTATTCCCTTAGTATTGGTTGTTACCTGGCGAACTTCTGACTCTGTGATGACTTGACCGTTGACGACGGCGACCAGAGAATTGAAAGCACGAGGCTCAGCACTTTTGATTATTGAACTCAGAGTGAGTGTTGCTGTAATGAATAAGATTGGACGTAACATTTATGAACGGGTTGTTGGGTAACAATAAGTAATAATTCTAGTTGTATTGTTAGACAGATATAAAACTGTTTCTATTCAGAACTTTTTTACTAAATCTACTGCTTTTTTCAAGCGTTCTTCGAGATCAGTGTTTTTAATCCTAGGGAATTTCCCTTCTATTAATATATATTCATTATTCCGCTTTAACATTAGCTTTTCTCCAGCCATTTCCACTGACTGAATGCCGCTGCTAGCGGCTACTACTTTTAGCTCGGAGCAGCGAATCAAATGACTGACCGGGTCCGGTAATTTTCCAAAACGATCTTGCCATTCTCTGATAAGAGAATTGAGCTCTTTTATAGTTTCCAGTTCGGCCAGTTGTCTGTAAGCACCAATGCGTAATTTGGCTTCGGTGAGGTATGAGGTGGGCAGGAAAGCAGGTAAAGAATGTTGAGGGGATTTCAAGTATGCAGCTTCGTTGGTGTTAATGAAATCTATGTGAAGGTAACAATCGGAGTGGCCTTTCGATGTGTTGCCTTTTAATCTTAGGATTGATTGTTTTAATAGTTTACAGTAAAGCTCAAATCCAACTGAAGCGACGTGACCGGATTGCTGAGTTCCCAGAAGGTTCCCTGATCCGCGAATTTCCAGATCTCTCATTGCTATCTTAAATCCTGATCCCAGCTCTGTATATTGACGTATCGCATTTATTCTTTTTCTTGCGTCACCTGTGGCCATAAGATCCAGGGGCAGCATCAGGATTGCGTAAGCCTTTCGCCCAGACCTTCCGACCCGTCCCCTTAACTGATAGAGATCAGCTAAACCAAAGCGATCTGCACGGTCAATGATGATGGTGTTTGCGTTTGGAATATCTATGCCGCTTTCTATTATTGTCGTGCATATTAGTATGTCGATTTCGTGATTAACGTAACGATACATAATTTCTTCGAGGACAGATTCATTCATTTGCCCGTGCCCCACTTCAACGCGTGCGTTAGGTACCATCTCTTTAATTTTTTCTCTGACTCCCTCAATGGTTATTATCCGATTGTGTAGAAAAAATATCTGCCCTTTGCGTTTCAGTTCCCTGTTAATGGTGGTTCTTATTATTTTCTCATCATAAGGACAGATTGTAGTTTCTACTGGCGATCTCCCTAGAGGAGGAGTGTCAATTGTAGACATATCTTTTACTCCCATTAGGGATAGGTAAAGAGTTCTAGGAATAGGTGTTGCAGAAAGAGTCAGAACATCGACGAGTCTAAATAGTTCCTTGAATCTTTCTTTGTGTTTAACGCCGAACCTCTGTTCCTCATCTATAATTGCTAATCCGATATTTTTAAAAGTAACGTCCTTTGATACAAGACGATGCGTTCCCACTATAACGTCTGCACTGCCATTAAGAATTTTTTTCAACGTGCGTTTCTGTTGCGCTTGTGTCTTGAATCTAGATAACAGATCGATTTCAATCGGGTATTCTGAAAATCGCTTTTTTAAAGTTTCATAGTGTTGCTGAGCAAGAACTGTGGTCGGGCACAGAAGAGCGGCTTGCTTTCCGCTCATGACTGTTTTGAAGATTGCTCTGATTGCGATTTCTGTTTTACCGAAACCAACGTCACCGCAAATAAGTCGGTCCATTGGTCTTTCCGATTCCATGTCTCTTTTTGTTTGGTCGATAGCCAGGATCTGATCGGGGGTTTCTCGATAAGCAAAACTGTTTTCAAATTCGATCTGCCATTTGGTGTCAGGGGAATGCGTGTAACTTTTAAAAGCATTTCTTTCTGCGTGAGTTTTGATGAGCTGGGAAGCGTAATCAAGAATGGATTTTTCCACTCTGGCCTTACGGCTAATCCATCGTCCGCCTCCGAGTCTATCCAGGGTAGGAGCTTTCGTCCCGGACCCCATGTACCGTGATATTAGGTGTGCCTGCTCGAGTGGGACATAAAGCTTGGCTCCTTCAGCGTATTCAATGACTAGAACTTCTTCGGGAGCATCGAGTTCCCCTTCCATTTTTATTAAGCCTCTGTATATCCCAATGCCCTGGTCTAAATGAACGATCCGATCCCCTTCGTTTAATTCACGAAAATCATCGACTCGCCTCCTCGTAACATTTTGTTTTTCACGGTTTAAGGATTTTCTTAAACGAGAAGATTCGTATCTCCCGAAAATTTCTGCAGATGACAGGACTGCTATTTTGGCGCTTGGAACAATAAAGCCATTTGGAATATTTCCTAACTGAGTTATGGGATAATTAGGTGATGTGGCAGTATTAATGTCTTCAGTGAGTTCATTATAACGTTGTATTTCACCTTCATTATTGAAAAACATAAATACTTTCCAACGAGAAGCATTCCAGTCACTTAGTGTTTTTGAGAAATTTTGATATCTCGCCTGCTGCAGAATAAATTCACCGGCTTCGAATGATCCGAACGGCACTTCGTGACAGGCGGTTGAGAAATCTTCCTCGCCTCCACGATCTTCAGCGTCTTCTGTGATATAGACATCACATTTGTATTGTGCATCGCCTATTGAAATGATGATATCGGAGGTACTGATATATTCCTCTAATAGGCTTTGTGTTTTTCTTACCTCTCCTGAAAGTGCCTGCATTGATTCAATGAGATTGACAGAGGATTGAGAGTCGATATCAAACTCTCTTATTGAATCAATCTCATCACCAAAAAATTCAATCCTTACTGGGTCGGAGGATTGTAAAGGAAAGACATCAATAATCCCTCCTCTTAAAGCGTATTGACCTCGTTCAGTTACAATTGAAGAACGCTCGTAGGAGATATTTTCTAATTTGGTTACTAATTTTTCTAAGCCGATACATTGTCCTTTACTAAGTGAGACTTTTTGTGACTCTAATGTGGCAGGAGATGGAACTTTTTCTTCAAGGCTCTTGGCCATCGCTATTACAATCCTTGCCTTTTTTTCTGAATCGTAAATTGATTTAAGAGCTCCAAGTCTCTCAGCGTAAATTTCCTGATCCGGTAAGGTTTCACTGGAGCTAATTTGTTCAAGATCTGGAAAAAATAGAGGCTCTCTTGACCATAATCGTAATCCTTGGGTAAGTCGTTCTTGGGACAGCAGATCCTTTGTTAGAATCCACAGGCGCCTGTCTGAGTGCGCTATTAAATGTTCTGAAATTAAGGCGCAAATAAAGGATTGTGCTGGCTCTACAATGTGATCAAACACTACAAGTCCGTCACCGATCCGCTTTAACCTGTCCCTGAAACATGGTGTAGCAGCAGTGTACTCAATTAATTGATTTGCCGAATTGGCGTGTTTATTAGCCGACAAAACGGGGCGCTAACTTAAAGCGCTTTTTTTCGCGTTCCAGTCCGATGAAAACTATTTTTTTAGTATTTCTTTAAGCCTTGATACGCTGACACCTAATTTCGTTGCAGTCTGATCCATTTCTTCTGAGGATTCAGGATCACAGGATTTGGCTGCTATTGATTCTAACCAGGGAATGAAAGGCTCTTTTCCTGAAGCTGTTATTAGAGTTTCTAAGGCTTCACTTATCGCAAGCTGATCGATTTTGAGTTTTGAATTATCTGTGCCAGAACCGGGACCAAGCGGAATGTCTTTAGGCAGTAATACATCAGCCGTGGCAAGGAGACTGGCTCTGTACAGGGTATTTTCAAGTTCTCTGACATTTCCTGGCCAGTTATAAGATTCGAGTAATTCAATAGATTCTGAAGAAAGTCGAAGCTTAGGTGCTTTTTTCTGATCGGCATTTCGCTTAAGGAAAAATTCTGCAAGTAACCTGATATCCTCACGACGTTTCCTGAGAGGAGGTATATGGACACGTACTACATTAAGTCGGTAAAAGAGGTCTTCCCTGAAAAGCCCGTCTCGAACGCACACTTCAAGATCTTTATTTGTTGCAGCTAGGATTCTTACCTCGGTACATAAAGTTTCATTTCCACCGACTCTAGAAAACTCACCTGACTGAAGAGTTCGAAGTATTTTGCTTTGTGTTTGAATGGGCATGTCCCCGATCTCATCAAGGAAGAGTGTTCCGCCATCGCACTGTTCGAAACGCCCCTTGCGCATGGAATGTGCGCCAGTGAATGAACCTTTTTCATGGCCAAAAAGTTCTGACTCTAGTAGATTTTCAGGAATTGCGGCACAGTTAATTGCTATAAA
>JABSSR010000185.1 GCA_013213965.1 Verrucomicrobiales bacterium
AGAATTTGATTCATCGAAATTTTCATACGCTGTTCTTATAATTGTTATGGCATGTCGCACGCTTTCGCATACAAACTAATTGTTAATGTTAATTGGGGATAATTTATTTATTTAAAAATAATCTCAAGTGACAAAATGATATTTATGCTGCCGGTTACTGAAGGTGCTCTAAATTCATGTTACACAAACGTCATTTAATTCATTGATATCTATAAGTTTGATCAGGGGCACAGGAGCAGACCAATAAACATATTCATATGTGCAAACTATTTAGAGGCTTAATATAATATTATGATATCAGAGAGGAAGAGTAATAGGTCGACCACTTAAATATTTGTTTTTTTTGCGAATTATGATTTCCGCTAGTGCAACAACTGTGCGAAAATCAATGCCCGTTTAATCAATGGAGATTCCCTACATAAATAGAGAGTTGAGCTGGCTTGAATTTAATCAGCGCGTTCTTAATGAGGCCAGAAGGCAAGAGCTTCCTTTGTTGGAACGATTGAAGTTCTTGTCTATTACCGCGTCGAACCTGGATGAGTTTTTCATGGTCAGGGTCGGAGGTCTTGAAATGCTCCGTTCTGCGCGGAAGAGAAAGCCTGACCCGGCAGGGTTATCGCCGAGCAAACAATTATTACTAGTGAGGCAGAGAGTTGATATTATGCTCAGTGAAATTGAGCAATGCTTCTTTGAGGAGATACTTCCTGAGCTAAATGAAGAGGGTATACGTAGAGTCTCAGTCGATCAGTTAACAACTACACAGATGGACCATGTCGCTAAGTTTTTTGCTGAGAGGGTCATGCCTCTTCTAACGCCGGTCATAGCAAATGATAATATCCGTGAGTCCAGTGCTTTGCCGAGTCTTTGCATTTCTCTGTTTTGCGAGATAGGAACGTCAGAAGGGCCAGATCCGAGACACGTTTTGGTGCCGATCCCGGGTAACGTATCTCGCTTCATTTGGCTTCCCGATTCCGATGAGAGCAAATTTATCCTTCTTGAGGATGTAATAGCTAACTTTGTGGGTCAGGTGTTTCCTGATGAGGTGGTAAATAGTAGTGGCCTCTTTCGTGTTACCCGCAATGCAGATATTTCACTTGAAGAGGAGGGGGCACATGATCTGGCTAGAGAAATGGTTGATGTGCTAGCAGAGAGGAAGCATAGCAAATGTGTGAGACTTGATGTGGGGCCTGAATTCCCAAGATTTCTATCTGGCAAACTTAGAGATTTATTTGGAGCTGAGACTAATCAAGTTTATACGACGAGGGCACCATTTGGTTTAGGCGATTTCATTGAAGTCGCTACGGTGAAAGGATTTGGAAATCTTCAAGTGGAACAGTGGACGCCGATGCTGAATAAAAAATGGAGCCCTGGAAAAAATATTTTCAAGAGCATTTCTGAGAATGACATTCTTTTACATCATCCGTATGAAAGTTTTGAGCCTGTCATTGCTTTAGTTGAGCAATCGGCAACAGATCCTAAGGTATTGGCCATTAAACAAACCCTATACAGGACAGCTAATAATAGCCGTGTCATTAGTGCTCTTATTAGGGCGGCTGAGAATGGTAAGCAGGTCACTGTCGTTGTTGAGCTTAAGGCTCGATTTGATGAGGCTCGTAATCTGGAGAGGGCCGAGGAGCTGGAAAAGGCTGGGGTTCAAATAATTTATGGAGTCAAGGGGTACAAAACTCATTGCAAGATAACCCTAGTTGTTAGGAATGAAAATAAGGAGCTGAAACGATACACTCACTTTGGAACGGGTAATTACAATGAAGTGACGGCAGGTCTTTATACCGATATTAGTTACATGACTTCGAAGAGGAAATATGGATACGAAGCTGCTGCGTTATTCAATGCACTCACTGGTGGTTCTAAGCTTAAAGGAATGAAAAATCTTATAGTGGCTCCTTTTCATCTCAGGGAAAAGTTCACGGAGTTAATTGAGGAGGAGACAAGAAACGCAGAAAAAGGTAAGGAAGCGAGTATTGATATTAAGGTTAATAATTTGCAGGATGCTTCTATAATCAGATCTCTGTATCAGGCATCATATGCCGGGGTCAAGGTTAGACTAAACGTTCGCGGGGTATGTTGTCTTCAACCTGGTCTGAAGAAGATCAGTAAAAACATCAAAGTAACGAGTATTGTGGATCGTTATCTGGAGCATTCTCGTATTTTTTCATTCTATAATGGGGGTAAGGCCAGGATCTTTATTTCGAGCGCTGATTTAATGGAGCGTAGCTTTGATCGGCGAGTTGAATCGATGATTGAAATTAAGGATTCGAGTTCGAGAAATAGAATAACAGAAATTCTTGAGAGAAGTTTCAAAGATAACTCTCATTCATACGAGCTTGAATCTGATGGGACTTATGTCTTGCGTAAGGCAGGAAAGGGAGAGAAGAGGTTCCGTGCCCAGAGCTATTTTCATGGCCAGTCTGTTAAGAGGGCAGGGAAAATTTCTTTACTGAAAGAGGCATCTTTTACTCCGCATAAACCAAAGAATAAAATGGATGAGGCGATTTGATAGTCTAACGGCGACTCTCTTAAAATGGCTAAAAAGATTTCAGTAGGAATAGACTTGGGAGGCACAAAAATCATGGCTGTGATTTTTGATAAGAACTTTAACGTGTTGGGATCAGAGCGTGTTCCGACGGAAGGCCATAAAGGATCAAAGGAAGGTTTAAAACGAATCCTGAGTACCGTAAACACGGCCCTTGAATCAGCTGACCTGAATAAGGATGAAGTTGTTGCTTGCGGTATCGGATGTCCAGGCGTCGTTGATTTTAGTAGTGGAGTCCTTCGAGAGGCATCCAATCTGGGTTGGGAAAATGTTGAGATTGGGCGTTACTTATCCAAAAAACTTGATGCAGAAGTGGTCGTTTTAAATGATGTGGATGCTGGGACTTACGGTGAGTATCACTTAGGTGCGGCTCAAGGGGCTCATTCTGTCTTTGGAGTTTTTCCGGGCACCGGTGTAGGAGGAGGATTTGTCTATGATGGAAAAATCCTAAGAGGAAAAACTGCTTCGTGCATGGAATTTGGAAGGTACAGGATGCTCGGCTCGACTCTCGAAGGTGATCTTCATGAGCCGGTAGTGCTCGAAGCTCTTTGCGGGAGGCTTGGGATCGCGTCTTCTTGCGTTATTGAAGCTTCAAGAGGTAATGCCGACTCGATCATGGAAACTGCCGGGACTGATATAAGAAAAATTAAAAGCGGCACCATTAAAAAGTCCATTGATGAAGGAGAAGAGAGCGTTCTTCAGATAATGAAGAGGAGTATTTATTATTTAGGCGTTGGAGTGACTAGCGTTGTTGAATTGTTAGCACCAGAAGTTGTCGTTCTTGGGGGAGGTCTAGTTGAAAAGATGCCCGAACTTTATCTCGAAGGTATGAAGGAGGCGGTTCATAAATATGGATCCAAGGCGCTCGCGGACGGAGTCGATTTTCGAGTTGCTAAGAAAGGTGATATTGCAGTGGCTGCAGGGGCAGCATCTTATGCACTTGAGCGGACATAGAAGCGATTAGAAGTTTTTACTTGCTTGTTTTGGTTATGCACACATTATTGTGCATGGCAGAGGAGTTTTCTTTAGGTCTCAGTTTCGATGATGTTCTTCTTGTGCCTAAGAAGAGCTCTATTTTACCTTCTGAATCGAATATTCAATCATTACTGACCGATTCAATCAGTGTGAATATTCCAATACTATCTTCAGCGATGGACACTGTTACTGAGTCTGAATTGGCCATTGCTTTGGCTCGTGAGGGAGGCATTGGAGTCATCCATAGGAATTCCTCTATAGAGGAACAATCTTCTTATGTGAAAAAAGTAAAAAGATCAGAGAATACCGTCATTCAGAATCCCATAACCGTAACAGAGAATACAACGTTAGCTCAGTTACATGAAGTAATGAATGAGCATGGGGTATCAGGATTTCCTGTAGTGGATGGAGAAGGGGGATTGGTCGGGATGGTCACTAATCGTGACATTTGGTATGTAGAAGATGAATCTACCTGTGTCAGCGAGATGATGACACCCAAAGAAAGGTTAATTTCAGCTCCAAAAGATATTTCGCAAGATGAGGTGAGACAAACCTTATACAAAAATCGTTTGGAGAAGCTTCCGCTAATTGATGCTGAAGGAAAGTTGGCCGGCATGATCACAACTAAGGATATTGAGATTCGTCAACGGTATAAAAATGCATCAAAGGATCAGAACGGTCAGCTCCGGGTCGGGGCTGCGATTGGTGTTGGTGATGATTCTAGGGAACGAGCCAGCGCGATGGTCGAGGCGGGAACTGATGCACTATTCATTGATGCTGCCACTGGTCACACGACGAGAGTCTTGGAAGTGGTTTCAGATCTTGTAAGCAGTTACCCTGAGACGCCTTTGGTCGCAGGGAACGTGGTCACTGCCGAAGGAGCTCATGATTTAGTCAGTGCTGGAGTCAGTGCAGTTAAGGTTGGAGTCGGGCCAGGATCCATTTGCACGACAAGAGTCATATCCGGTGTTGGCATGCCACAATTTACAGCCGTAAAAAAAGTAGCTGAAGTATGCAGGCCCAAAGGAGTCACGGTAATAGCTGATGGCGGAATTCGTTATTCTGGAGACATCGTTAAGGCGCTGGCCGCTGGGGCTGATCTTGTTATGCTGGGTTCCTTATTAGCCGGAACTCGCGAATCTCCTGGTTCAATGGTTAATTGGCAGGGCAGAACATTCAAAGAGTACAGAGGAATGGGATCTGTAAAAGCGATGAGGGAAGGTTCCAGTGACAGGTACGGTCAAAATGCTTCAGGTAAATTAGTGGCTGAAGGAGTCGAGGCTAGGGTCCCTTACCGGGGCAGGGTTGCAGATATGATCTTTCAGTTAGTCGGAGGTTTGCGTTCAGGAATGGGCTATGTAGGAGCACACAGTTTAAAGGAACTAAGAGAAAAGGCAGAGTTTGCCAGAATTACTTCAGGAGGCTTGAAGGAAAGTCATCCGCATGACATTGTTGTTACCGAAGAGCCAATTAATTATCAATCAATGGACTGATTGGTCCGAGTCCTGCGAATTCATTTATTTCTATTATGGAAATCCTTCCTCAGATTATCGTCGTTGACTTTGGGTCCCAGTACACTCAGTTAATAGTGCGTAGGCTCAGAGAATTGGGGTACTATGCGAGGTTGTATAACCCTGACCAATTAAAAGACCATCCTACGCCCAAAGGTATAATTCTCTCAGGCGGTCCTAAGAGTGTATCAGACCCTGACTCCCCTGACGTTGATCTTGATTACTTGAAGCAGCTAGATGTTCCGGTCCTCGGTATTTGCTATGGGATGCAATTGCTCAATAAGAAGCACGGAGGCACTGTCGAGCCTGGGACCACTAGGGAATATGGGCCAGCGACTTTGATCCCAGAGAATGGATCTGATTTATTTAAAGGTCTCA
>JABSSR010000186.1 GCA_013213965.1 Verrucomicrobiales bacterium
GGATCAACGGAAGAGCTGCAGAACTTGCAATATTCAATGACAGAGAATCGAGGAAGTCGCTCCTTGCGAGCGATCTGCCCAAGTACTACGGGCAAGCGTTCAAAGATCTTGAAAGATACTCTTTCTGATTAGATCCAATGGTACTAGCTTTAATTCAACAACATGGACCCTGTTAAAGCGCAAATATTATTTTATATATCAACGCTCACCGTCTTGGGGATTGTTTTGGGACTGACTCTTTTCTGGTCAATAAGGACCTTTGCTACGACTAAAGGATTCGAAAAAGAAATAGAACCAACTTCTGGGAAGATCGATATTATCGACCTTCTCTTTGCCCTCGCCATCATTCTTTTCTTTTATGGGAATACCGTCTCGATCTTCCAAAACTCGATGAACCCAATCGATGCTCCGCCCATTGAAAAAACCGACACGACTCTTTCCGGAACCATTCTCAATAATATCATCTTTCTCATTATTGGAGGGCTCGTATTTTCATTCGCTTCAATTATCCGCGGAAGAAATGCCAACCAAGTATTCGGACTTAAGACAATCTCATTTGGTAGGATCCTTAAATGGGGGCTTGTAGCAATGGTGCCGGTATACATTATTCTTGTATTAGGTAACTTCATAACACAGTTCATCATTCCATCAAAAGAACGAGTGCCCGAAATGCAGGAGATCGTTCAAACAATGATTACCAATAGTGATATTACGATCCGCATCGCTCTTTTGTTTTCAGCTGTGATCGTGGCACCTGTGGTCGAAGAAATTATATTTCGTGGATATATTTACCCGATCCTGAAGCGATATTCGCATCGCTTCTTTGCCGGCTTCATGACCTCATTGCTTTTCACAGTCGTGCACGGTCATGTGGAGGCACTCATTCCTCTAATGTTTCTCGCAATAATATTAACTTTCTGTTATGAAATTACCGGTTCCATTTTGGTCCCTGTCCTAATTCATGCTCTATTTAACGGGATCAATTCTTGCTTTATTCTTATTTCATCCAATGGCTAATTCTTCCAAGAAGATTAAAGAGATTGGAGAAGATGCACTCATCAATCGCATCACCAAGAGTTTACCCCTTGGAAAAGATGTCGTGGCCGGAGCCGGCGATGACTGTGCCGTGATCAAGAGCAATGATCCTCAATTATATGTATTGCTAAAAATTGATTGTGTCATTGAAGGAATTCATTATATGAAATCAACTCCTCCCTCAGCTGTCGGCTACAAGGCCCTTTCACGGGCAATAAGTGACATCGCGGCCATGGGAGGAACACCCAAACATGCAATGATAAGCTTATCTCTGAGACCTGAGTGCAATGTGTCTTATGTGACTTCCCTTTATCATGGATTATCAAAGGCATCCTCTCCTTATAATATCAGTATCGTCGGCGGAGAGACAGCTAGCTGCGGTAAAAGTGGAACCCCTTCAGTCACGGTTTCTCTGACTGGAGATGTCAGGAGAGACCGTTGCTGTTTCCGTTCAAACGGTAAGTCGGGACACTCTCTATTTGTTACTGGTAAGCTGGGGAAATCTTTAAATGGACATCATTTACGATTCACGCCACGCATTGAGGAAGCTCAATGGATCACAAGGAAATTTAAACCAAGCGCAATGATGGATCTGAGTGACGGGATCGCATCTGATTTGCCACGATTGGCAGAATCAAGCAATTGTGGATACTCCATTGATACAAATAAAATACCAAGGTCGAGAGGAGCAAGCATTCAGGAAGCTCTTTGCGATGGGGAAGATTACGAACTGCTCTTTGCAATTTCTTCAAAGAATTGTAAGAAACTTGAAGTGGCCTGGCGGAAAAAGTTCCCAAATCTCACATTAACGCGTATAGGAAAACTCAGTCCTGAAGGAACTGCGGACCCTGACTTAAAGGGAGGCTGGCAACACTTTTAGTTAAAGCATAATGAAAGATCTAATCATTGATAATGAGGAGGCAATGGTGGGAGCAGGGAAAATGCTCGGATCCACAACAAAGCCCGGTGACGTCTTTGCATTAGTTGGAGATCTCGGTGCCGGAAAGACTCATTTTACCAAGGGATTGGTTCACGGAGCAGGATGTGAAAGTTCAGTAACTAGTCCAACTTTCCCTCTCCTGCATGAATACTTGCAAGGTAAATTTCCAATTTACCACTTTGATTTTTACAGAATCAATTCAGTTCATGAGTTAATTGATATCGGCTGGGATGATTACACCGAAACGGATGGAATCTGTGTAATAGAATGGGCTGACAAGTTTCCAGAAATTATACCAAAGTCTGCAACATGGTTTCAGTTCAGTATCGAAAATAATGGCTCTAGAATTATTCAAAAAATCAACAGTCCATGAATGCTATTCTTGCCATAGACACTTCCACTAAGGAAGGAAGGGTCAGTGTTCTTTCAGAAAATAATATCATTTTTAATGAGGTTTTCACATCTGAAAGATCCCACAACTCACAAATATTTGCTCCTCTCGAGGAAGCACTTATGTCCTGCAACCATGCCCCTTCTCTCATTGTTGTCGGGACAGGCCCTGGATCCTACACGGGAATAAGGATTGGGATCGCTGCGGGGCTTGGTTTATCAATGGCATTGGAAGTTCCTATCATTGGGATCCCTTCCATTTGTGCTGCCGAGTCAATGGATCAAAACCAAACTTGTCATGTTATAGGAGATGCTCGACGTGGATCTTTGTATATTGCTGCCGTTAAAGGTCATCAAATCATTTCAGGGCCAGAACTATTCGAAACAGACGAAACGCTTTACAAAAAATTCGAGATTAAGAAAGAAAAAATCTTCTCCTTCGATGAAAATCTTTCACTTCCCGAAATCAAAAAAACAAATCCCAGTGCTCAGAAATTAGCTCGAATCGCTGCAGAGCTTTCAGACAAAGAAATTAATGAACTAAGATCCGTTCCCCCGGAACCAATATATCTTAGAGCCCCATTCATTACTCAACCAAAAAAATTGGGTAAGAATGTGCCGAAATTGGATAGCTGATGCAGGAACGACTTTAATGTTTCCGTAATTCGCACAAGCCTCTATCATACCCAGTAAATTAACGGGGAAAAAGGAATTGGTATTCAGCTCCCATATTTTCATTTTTTATTTTCTTGCTCTTGTCTTGGGAGCCTACTACGTCGCACCCAAAAGAGGACGTCATCTTGTGTTGACTGCCGGCAGCTATTTTTTCTACGCATGGTGGAATCCTTGGTTCGTCTTCCTTATGCTCATATCAACTATTGTTGATTTCTTTTGCGGCAAAAAAATCCACTCGAATAAATCCTCAAAAACAATACGTAAATCTTGGGTTCTAGTATCAGTCACTGTAAATCTTGGAATCCTTGCCTTCTTCAAATATGCAGGATTCTTTTCTCAAAATGTCTCAGTCCTAGCAAAAGCATTAGGCCTCGGAGAAGTGACGCTTCCACCAATCTTTAATGAGATCGTCCTCCCTGTAGGCATTTCGTTTTATACGTTCCAATCAATGTCCTACACGATAGATATTTATCGAGGGCATGCAAAACCAGCCAATGATTTCTTGAGCTTCGCCTGTTACGTTTCCATGTTCCCTCAGCTCATTGCGGGCCCCATCGTTCGGTACGGAAGCATCGCAGAGCAGATCCGGTCAAGGGTTCATTCTGTTGATAATTTTATTTATGGATTTACAAGATTTAATTTTGGTTTAGCGAAAAAAATTCTCCTGGCCAATCCAGTAGGAGAAATAGCTGACCTGTGCTTCGGTGCCGGCGGTCAATCTCTTAGCACGCCCATTGCATGGATAGGGGTATGCTCTTACGCGTTCCAGATATATTTTGATTTCTCTGCCTACTCTGACATGGCTATCGGGCTCGGGAGAATGTTCGGATTCTCGTTCAAAGAAAATTTTAACTCTCCCTACAAATCTGAGTCGATCACCGAGTTCTGGAGGCGGTGGCACATCTCATTATCCGGTTTTCTCCGTGACTATCTATACATCCCGTTAGGGGGTAACCGGAAAGGAGTGGGAAGAACCTACTGTAATTTGTTAATCGTAATGCTTATCGGTGGCCTCTGGCACGGCGCTCAGTGGACGTTCATCGCGTGGGGTGGAATTCACGCAATTTTTCTCATCATTGAAAGATTAGCAGGCCCTTCGAAGTATCTGAATAACTGCCCAAGGATTCTCAAAGTAGGAATTACTTTTACAGTAATATTATTTTCCTGGGTATTCTTTCGTGCCGAGAACTTCGAAAGAGCATTCTTTTATCTAAAAGCTATGATCGGGTTAACTGATACCACACCCGCAGCATTAATTTTAATGAGCCAAGTGACTCGACCCATAGCTTTGTTAATAATTCCAATATCATTCGTCTGTGCATTTGTTTTACCCAACTCTGGACAAATTCTTCAAAGATTAACCATTGTAAAAGTCATTACCGGACTCTTTCTCCTGATCCTATCCCTATCAATGATGTTCACTCAGGAATTTAACCCTTTTCTATATTTTCAGTTCTAGAGAATAAAATACCGATGCAAAACCCTTACAAAGAGACCAACACAGATATCGAAGTTCATGTGAGCCGAAGAGCGGCTGCGGTTAGCCTCTTTATCTTTTTGTGCATCATTACATTGCCTCCTCTTTATCGAAATATCTTTGAACTTAACAAATCATTGAGCAGTGATGATGCCGACACCTGGATACCTGCAGTTGAAATCTTCAAGAATAACTCGGAAAACACAATCGGAGAGCATTTAAAAGAATATGAAAATAATTTAGAGTCTGCAGGATTCACCGAACCTCCTCGCCGTTTAGTGCAAACGTTATTGTCGAACGGCCCACTACGTGAAGGGAACGGCAAAACAAGGATCGGAAAAGATGGTTGGCTCTTCTTAAAAACGGCATTGGATTCACTGACCGGTTACGGCCCAATCAAAAGTGAACCTAAATCCGTATCTAAAGACCCTAGACACGTTCATTGGCAATCCCCTTTGATTACTATTGAACGATTCGCAGAACAATTGAATCAGTTCGGAGTCGAGCTCGTCATCGTCAGCATTCCAGTGAAACCCATGATTTACCCAGAACATCTTGGGCTCCCGACAAAGGACCCCGTCCTCCATCCTGATTCTGAATCTTTCTACTCTCACCTAAGATCATTAACAAACGTTGATGTTCTGGATCTGGCCTTGCCTCTCTTTAAAATCAAATCAAAGTCGAAAGTATTCCTGCAACAAGATACTCATTGGACCCCTAGAGGAATGGAAGAGGCTGCCCAAATCATAGCCAATTATATAAAATCTAAGGATTGGGATTATAAAAAAAGCATTCTGAAAACTACTGGAAAAGAAAGTCGAAATTCATTGGGCGATCTAGTCGAAAATCTCAACACCTACGGCAAAAGTTTTGATATGGAAACGGTCATGGCCACTCCGGTCAAAGGGAAAACCGTTGACCAGAACTCATCGATTATTCTTCTGGGTGATAGTTTCACAAATATTTACTCAAATGATGCAACTCTAAATTGGGGCGACCATGCTGGCCTAGCCGACCACATAGCATTGAACCTGGGAGGTCCACTGGATGTGATTACTATCAATGGTGGAGGAGCAACTGAAGTAAGAAGAAAACTCGCCTCAAGGAAAGGAAGTGAAGCATTGATGAAAACCAAAAAAGCTGTTATCTGGGCAATCACTTCGAGAGATCTCTTCCTTTCTCAGACACCAGCCCAGGAAGCACGCGTTCATTGGGAAGACGTCCATTTTGATACCCGTGAACCTGGACCGAAACTCATTACATCAGCAAGGGTCCGTGCAAGAATATTATCCAAACCTAAGTTACCGGATCCAAAATCAACCACTTACAGTGCACTATTATATGGAGCCGATTACGAAATACTCGAAACAATTTCTGGTAAAGTTGAAACGGAAGAAAACAAAATCGCAGTAATACATTGGGCCTACAAAAATCGTAAAATGCTCCCCAGCTCCAATTATAAGATAGGGGAAGAAAGAATCATGAACCTAATTCCCTTTGATCAAATGAAAGAGTTAAGAACACTCGAACAGCATTATGATGGTGATCTTTTCGATTTTTACTGGGATTTGTCTGAGACAAACCATGAAATAACAACAAAATCCATGATACAGATAGGAAATGCAGTGAATAGCCACTTCATCGCTTCTGCCGGCTGTGGCTTATTTGCTCTGATTCTAGTCTTTGTAATGAAATTAATTGTAAAACATAATGAGTAATTACGTGTTTTAGATTTGACCAATGCTTCGAATCAATGCACCATTCTCGCCCGCTCTGAAGCGGCAGATTTAATTAAAACCAGAACAAATTCCAATGAACGCACGCATCTATCGCGAAAAAAACGCTGACATGAAAACTCTGAAAGGGAAAACCTTTGCCGTGATCGGTTTCGGTTCTCAGGGTCATGCCCATGCGCTAAATCTCAAAGAAAGTAAGGTCAATGTCATAATCGGCCTCTACAAAGGATCTAAATCCCGTTCAGTGGCAAAAAAACTCGGTTTCAAGGTCTATGATACTGCTGAAGCTGTGAAGCGGGCAGATGTTATTTTCATTGCCGCACCTGACACAAAAATTGGAGCAATTTATAAGAAGGACATAAAAAAGAATCTCTGCAAAGGAAAGACTCTCGGTTTTAGCCATGGTTTTGCAATCCATTACGGCACCGTGGTACCGCCCAAAGATGTAAACGTGATCATGGTGGCACCTAAGGGTCCAGGACACATTGTCCGTCGTCAGTTCACTGAAGGCAAAGGAGTTCCTGCTCTCATCGCAATACACCAGAATTCAGGAAAAGATGCTAAAAAGATCGCCCTTGCATGGGCTCATGGTATTGGAGGAACCCGAGGAGGAGTTATTGAAACAACTTTCAAAGAGGAAACTGAAACGGATCTCTTCGGAGAACAGACCGTTCTTTGTGGAGGAATTAGTGCTCTAGTCACTGCAGGATTCGAGGTTCTTGTCGAAGCCGGATATCAGCCCGAAATGGCATACTTTGAATGCCTTCATGAGTTGAAACTCATTGTTGACCTAATGAATGAATCTGGCATCGCGGGAATGAGATTCTCAATATCAGAAACAGCAGAATGGGGTGACGTAAGCGTCGGGCCAACCATCATCGATAATGCCACCAAGAATAAAATGAAGAGAGCCTTGAAAAGGATTCAAAATGGACAATTCGCTGAAGAGTGGATCAAGGAAAACAAGAAGGGTCAGAGAAAATTTAATAAACTTCGCAAAGCTGGTGCGGAACATGAAATCGAAAAAGTAGGCAAGCATTTACGTGGACTCATGCCATGGATCAAAAAGCGTTCTACAAAAGGAGCCCAAGCATCTTATTCTTAGGCCTATCAACCCTTCAGATATTTACTATAAAAAAGTCGAGGCAATCCTCGGCTTTTTTTGTGTTATAGTAATACCCTGGTCCTTTAGAGCCTCACAAATCATTCAAATATGAGTCTACATAGAAAAGTTATTATCATTCTCTTTTCTACTATTATTGGTGCGAACATGTTACTGGGCATTGCTCCGTTAAATACAAATCTCGGAAAATTAATCAGCACTAGATTAGATCCGATCCGATGGACAATTGGTTTAGGTCAGAAGTGGGACATGTTTCATAGCATTCCAACTCATCACAGTTTGCATGTCTATCTGACAGCCAAAGACACATCTGGTAAAGAATCTCGATACGGTGCAGGATTACCAAATTTCAGGGAAATACTGCCCAAAAAATTGATTCGATATCACTACACTTTTCTAAGACTATTTCAGGCCCCTATTAATCAATCCTTCAAGGAATCGTATATCAAATCAATCAGTCAAGCTTTACATAAAGTTGATCCAGATCTGCGCGAATTTATAATTCATTTTGAGCATGGCAGGATAAATACTCTGGAAAGCATTCGCAAGGGTGCAAACATTGCCACAATAAAAACTGAAAAATTTGGGCCTTATAAAGTGCAAGGAAAAGTGGAAAGATAATGAATATATTTTCCTTACTATGGTTGAAAGATATTGACCCGAGGCGCTACGCCATCACGCGTATAGGATTCGCATTACTATTTTTTTCCCACTTTCTTCACTTTTTTCCTTACAGAGAAACCATTCTTAGCAATGTAGGGATGAGTCAGCCATCAGTTGCCCGAATTGGTTTCCACGAATTAACTGGCGGTACCTCGATTTCACTTTTTAACCATTTCCAATCTTCCTCTGAAATCACAGTTGTCTTAATTATTGCCATCATCGCATCTTTAATCCTGGCATGGGGAAAATGGGCTAGAACTGCTCTATTTGTCTGTTTCTTTGTGCAACTCTCTATCGTCCATAGAGCTCCAGCCTCAACGACGGGATGGGACTCCATTTTAACAAATTTTGGATTTATCCTTCTCTTCAGTCCACTTGGTAAGGAATGGACTCCGTGGAATCTCTATAAAAAATGGAATAAAAAACAAATTGTTCCTTATAATCCTCGGTACGGATTAGTACTAATTCAGATTCAAGTATTTATTATTTATTGGCATACAGTCATACAAAAGTTAGGCGATCATTACTGGGCAAAAGGAGAATCAATTACCTATTTTTTACTATCCCATCATGGAAGATTTACAGGTTCCTGGCCAATCGCCTGGCATGACTTATTCGATAAGATTAATTATTTGACTCTGATCATTGAATTAGCAATACCTGTCTTATTATGGATACGGAACACAAGAAAATTAGGCTTGTGGCTTGGCATAGGATTGCATCTGAGCATTACCATTCTAGGAATTAACCTAGCTCTCTTCAGCCTCACAATGATCGCATCTTATTTGGCTTTCATCGATCCATGGGTGACACATTCCAAGTTAATAAATTCTAGTAAATGAGTATCTATTAGTCTAAGCACATTTGTCTTAGTGCCTCTTCGTAATCGGCAAAATCTTCGAAAAGAAGATCCGGATCATGATTAGCAAGCTCCTTGTGAGAAATTGATCCGCTAGCAACAGCAACGGCTTGAGCGCCCATTGCGCGTGCACAATAAATGTCTTTAGGTGTATCACCAATTACAGTGACTGAAGCTCTGGCCAGCTCAAGACCATAATAAGAACCTGCTCTTTTTAAAGCAATCGAGCCAAGCTCATTCCGGTCATGATGATCATCCCCATAAGCACCAAAACAAAAATATTTATTCACTCCATATTTTTTTAGCTTTAATTCTGCACCAGCAGCAATGTTACCCGTTAAAAGACCAAGTATCAGCTTACCTTTATTCGCTTGGCAAGAAAGCTTCTCGAGTAATTCTGCAATGCCCGGCATAAGAAAACCTGAGAAGCTTTGATCAGATAAGTTGTTTTCAAGGCACTGAATATATTTTGCAAAAAATGATTTACGGTCAGTTACTGTATCTTCAATTCCAAGTGCTTTAAAAATCTCAATTACAAGGCCAGAATCTGTGCTACCGGCCATCTCCAAATGTAAGGAACCTCCACATTTCCTTAATTGAGAAGGGTAATTTTCCTCAATAGCATGATAAAATGCCTTTATTCCTGCGCCTCCTGTACTTAATAAAGTACCGTCAATATCAAAAAGAATGACCCGCGGAAGATCCGGCATTATGGACTCTTAATAGAATAAATGCCTAGCCTCGCTTAAGTTTTGGTCGACCATCATCTTCTTCTAACATCGCAATTTCATCAACAACATCTAAGTGGTGATGATCCTCGTTAGGTCTTTCAAATTCTTCTTCACCGTCATTCTCTTCATCAAATTCATCATCCTCTTCATCAGGCAAATCATCATGATTTTTAAATTTAGGTTTTTGTAAATGTTTAGGTAGAGGAGAAAGCATCATAGTAATATTTCTACCGGTCAGCTTCGGCTCCATATCAATATGCGCAACGCCGGAAAGATCCTCTTTAACTTCTTTCATCAATTCAAACCCAACTTCCTTATGTGCCATCTGACGACCACGGAACATTAATTGAATTCGCACCTTATCTTCACCCATTAGAAATGACTCAGCACGGGTGACTTTCATATTATAATCATTTGCGCCAATACCTGGCCTGAACTTAACCTCTTTAAGACGGTGTGTCTTTTTGGGTTGTTCTTTTTTGAGCTTCTTCTGATCGTACTTATACTTACCGTAATCAACAATCTTACATACCGGCGGGCGAGCATTAGAAGAAACCTCAACGAGATCAAGGCCCAAACTTTTTGCCTTTCTTATAGCTTCATGAGTATCAATCACACCTAGCTGCTTCGCTCCATAAATGACTCGAACCTTGGGAACTCGGATACGATCATTGACCCTATCCCTGGGAGCCCATTTCCTGAAGTTTTTCTTTTTTGGTCTAGCGATAACTGTTCCTTCTTTTTATATGTTAGCGAAACATCTGATCATATGTTTCTTGGGATCTACTCACGCACGAAAAATTAAATAATAGCATCAAAAAATTAATTAATAGCCTTGATCAAAGTGTACGTGAACTGACTTCCTCCGTGAACTTAGATATAAAGTCTTCGGGGGATAATGCACCGAGATCACCGCGTTTGCGGTGACGGACTGAGATAGTGTTGTTTTCAACTTCATTAGCGCCAATAATTAACATATATGGAATCTTTTCAAGCTGAGCAAGCCTAATTTTTGCTCCAATCTTCTCTGCGGAGTCATCCATGGACGCTCTTGCACCTACTCCAAGTAGTGTATTTAGCCGTTCACGAGCCTGTTCAGAAAACTTTTCCGAGATCGGCAGGACCCTGACCTGTTCAGGTGAGAGCCAGGTCGGAAAGGCACCTTCGAAGTGCTCTATTAATACCGCAACAAATCTCTCAAGAGACCCGAAAGGTGCTCGATGAATCATTACTGGACGGTGCGGCTTATTATCTCTGCCTATGTAACTTAGGTCGAATCTTTCAGGTAAATTATAGTCAACCTGGACAGTTCCTAATTGCCACTCACGCCCAATAACATCTTTAACGACAAAATCGATTTTTGGACCATAAAATGCAGCCTCCCCTGATTCTTCAGTGAAGGGAACGTCCAAAGAACTGGCAGCTTCACGCAAAGCTGATTCGGCTCGGTCCCAATTATCTGGATCACCAACGTATTTACTAGAATCAACATCTCTCAATCCAACCCTAACACGATAATCAACGATTCCGAGAGTGCTTAACACTACCTTGACCAGTTCAAGGCACCCTATTATTTCATCCTGCACCTGATCATCAGTACAAAACAAATGTGCATCGTCCTGAGTAAATGATCTTACCCGAGTCAGACCTCCAAGCTCCCCTGACTTCTCCCAACGGTATACCGTTCCAAATTCAGCTAAACGGACAGGAAGGTCACGATAACTGTGATGATCACTCGAATATATTTTTATATGATGAGGACAATTCATCGGCTTAAGTAGAAACCCTTCAGTCTCACCGGACTTAAGCCGATTAGTCAATTCGCCACAGGAACAACCCTCATCAGCCAAGGCTGACATTGATTCTCGGTCAACGATAGGAGAAAACTGACTCTCTTCGTAATAAGGAAAGTGTCCGCTTGTTCTATACAAATCCAGCTTACCAATATGCGGAGTATACACCTGACTATAACCTGTTTTATCTAACTCTTCTGCAATGAATTTTTGTAATTCATTACGAATAATAGATCCTTTGGGCTTCCATAAAACGAGTCCCTGCCCAACCGATTCATCAAAATGGAATAAACCTAAATCACGACCCACTTTACGATGATCACGTTTTTTTGCTTCCTCTAATTGTTCTAGATATTCATTAAGTTGAGTCTTATTTTTGAAGGACGTACCATAAATTCGTTGGAGCTGGGGATTATTCGAATCCCCTTTATAAAATGCACTTGCTACTGACATCAGCTTAAAAGCTTTGCAATTGCCAGTCCGGGGAACGTGTGGTCCGGCACAGAGATCCCAAAAATCCCCATTCTTGAAAATCGAAATTTCTTCTCCTTCAGGAATGTCTTCTAATAAATCAATCTTAAAGGTCGATGACGTGCTCCTTTCACTCAGGGCAGCTAACCGGCCACTCTGAGCTAAATTGAGAGCATCTTCCCGTGAAACAATCATTCGTTCAAAGGGCTGATTCTCTTTGACAATTTTAAGCATTTCTTCCTCGATCTTTTCAAAGTCCTCAGGAGAGATCCGATGTTCCAATTCAACATCATAATAAAATCCATTTTCAACTGGAGGACCCGCAGCAAATTGTGACTCTGGCCAAATTTTTGCGATGGCAGTTGCAAGAATATGGGCAGTAGAATGCCTTAGTCGCTCAATGTCTGACATTTGTGAACGCTCTTCTAGTGTCTTTCTATCGTTACCTTCTGCCATAATGTGAAAGATAACCCCTTAACCACCTGACAGACATTTACAACTTGAAACCCGCCAAGATATGAGGATTGTACTGTGGCTACGGGGTGTAGCTCAGCTTGGTCAGAGCGCCTGCTTTGGGAGCAGGAAGCCGTAGGTTCGAATCCTATCACCCCGACCATTTTTTATTTATATTGAATATTTTAACTGTTTTTTGCGAAAATAGCTTAGGAAAGTTTCAATTCTCAAGTGCAAAACACTGAACCGCTGTTAATCAAAGTTAAAGAGTCTTTTGACTCTGCAAAATGGCAATTCAGAGAAGTGCCCGGAAAAAAGGTAATTGAATCTGAATTCGAGGCGCACCATGCAAAAGTTCCTCTACATGTCCAAGTATTTGAGGAACTAGAAACCATTTCAGTTGTTTCTAAGCTATCTTTTAAAGTGGATTCAGCAACGCAGGCCCCCATCCATGAAGCTCTAATGCGAACGAACATTACTCTTAGCATCGGAAACTTCGAAGCGAATCCAGAAAATGGTGAAGTTTATTTCAGAATCACTAATGTTTTTTCTGATGGGCAACGTGATGTTGAAGTAATCACGAGTTTGGTACGCACTGCCATAGTGGAAATGGATCGCATTACTCCTTACCTTGCAGAAATCATGCGCAATCCAAATCAGTCCATTTCTGATCTCCTTGCCCGAAAGGATCTTCTTCCAGAAATCAAATCTGATTTTGATTCTGAGAAAAAATAGATTCAATTTTTATCGGGAACAAATACCTGTGTCTGATTAATGCTTTAATTCATTTCAAATTCTAGCCAGAGACTGTCTTTTGAAAAAATAGCATGTAAATTCCAACAGCTATTAGAAAAACCCCAAACGCCACCTTTAAGTGTTCAGAGGATAAGCTTTTCATAAGCTCTGAACCTAATAAAGCTGCCACTACTGCAGCGACAGCAGCGAAGCCAGCGATCTTCCAATCAACCCAACCCTCCTGTGCATATCGAAATGAAGATACAGAAGCTGTCACGACCATAACCGCAAGTGACGTAGCGATTGCCTGTTTCATTGAAAGCCCAAGGAATCCCTTAAATGCCGGAACCATAATGATACCACCCCCAACACCTAAGAGGGAGCCTAATAGAGCAGCCAAAGCTCCTATGATAATTGCTAGAAAAATTAACTGCATGGATATGTTAATATATAAATCTCATTATTTAGAAGCTGCAAGCAAACGAATCACGAGTCTTTCAAGAACAATTCGATGATCAAGCGCGCTCGTGACCAGGGCCCGGTTAGCTTGTAGACAATCAGTTAAACCTTGGCGCAAATTATCTAAAGAAAAATTCCTACTCTCAGATGAAGCAAGAAAAATAGGGTAAACATTCAGCCCTCCATCTTTCTTTCTCGGTAAATGGGCAATTTCGGATTCTGGTAAACGCGATAATGAAGCTTCGTAGGATCTGTAATTCCCACTGCCACTGATGCCATGATATTTAGCGAGATCCTTGGCAATTAACAATCGTCTAATGGTCGGCACAACTGCGGCAAGGAGAATCCCTATGGCATTCTCTCCCTGATAGAGCAAGTGATCTATGATCCTCAAGGCTCCAGATAAGTTCTTTTTTGCAATGCTATTCCCCAATTCAAAAACAACTCCCGCCCTAGTAAGGGCTACCTGATTACTAACATGTTCCGCCGTGATGATCCGGTCATCATGTGAAAGGAACAGATCAAGTTTTTCCAGCTCATTTTCAATCTGAGCAAAATCCGTTCCGGCCAACATCACAAAGAGCTCCAACGCTTCATCCTCGAAAAACAATCCTCTCTCCTTAGCAAGTTTTCGAACATGCATTTTTATCTGATCTTGCCAACCATCCCGACTCATGTCAGGACGATCAAATATCTCAATTGTACCCAACTTTGAAATCTTCTTATAAAAAGATCTACGTTTATCAATTGAAGGTGCACTAAGAATAAACGTGATACCGTCCGGCAACCCATCTCCTAATACATCGGTCAAGGATTCAGCAGCATCCAGAACTGATAATGCCTTACCTGTTTGTGAATCTGCAAAAATAGTCGCCCCTTTGAGCCAGACTACTTTTTTTCCGCCAAAGAAAGGTAAGGTCTGAAGTGCTCCTATCGTTTGAGAGATGACCTTCACTGCCGCCTCAGCATTTTCCGCTCCCCCATCAATGACTTCTGCGCCAAACTCAGCTTCCTCGGGAGGAACAAGTTTTCCGAAACAATTGAGAGCAGCCTCCTTGAGTCGGGCCTCATCAGTTCCGACAAAAGCTAATATGTTAGTTGAAGCCTTGCCGGCAGATTTTTTCTTTGCAACCACACTGCAATCTGGTCTGCGATTTCATCCAAGAAAAGAAAAAAGAAGAAAACAAAGCTAAAATCCTTTATACTTGAAGAAGCATCTACCCGATGCATTATTTGAAGGATTAACTATCAATCAGCTCTAGCCTAGAGATTCCCAAATCAATTTCGTTGCTACAGTTTCAAAATCACTAAACATATCATGAAAAAATATAGTATTTTATTTTTAATCTTTGCCTTTGTCTGTGGGGCAATCAGCTGTGGCAAAAAAGAAGCCGACCCAACTACTCCAAACGAAGAACCTAAGGGATCATCTGAATTGACAAAACA
>JABSSR010000187.1 GCA_013213965.1 Verrucomicrobiales bacterium
GACATGCTTCATCTACAGAGAAGCTTTGGCTCTCAGCCTTTCACTCTAAAGAGCATGAAGATGAAACTTGAAATTCGCAACGATACCTATCGCGAAGACTTCTTCCAGTGCTTAAGTAATTCTCGCTGGGCTCACTATGGCGAGCTACTAATTGCAGCACCAATAGAAGACAATAATCTCATCAACAATTTACGCTCCTTAGGTAATGAATTTGGCATCGGCGTTACAAGTTATGGCCTACCAAAGGAAGTACTGGATGACCTATCAGAACCTGGAGCCATTCAACACTTTACGGAAAGAGAAATCGAAGGCCTCTTCAAACTCATAAATTATCAGAGAATTTCGGAATCGAGACCTAGAAATGAGCTTGCTTGGGAACAAGTGA
Organism: Verrucomicrobiales bacterium; assembly: GCA_013213965.1. Lineage (GTDB taxonomy): Bacteria > Verrucomicrobiota > Verrucomicrobiia > Verrucomicrobiales > DEV007 > EC70. The sequence goes on from JABSSR010000187.1 coordinate 386, forward strand.
ACGAATTAAGGAATTCAAATACTGAAATCGATGCTATGTTCAAGTGGCTCTCACAAAGCCTAGAACAAGGCAAGGTAATGCCTTTCGAGCGTAAATCAGCTGATGCTATTGCTGTAACTAATCCTTCTTTAGATTAGTTTTACTTAATTAATCTTAACCTAAAACACCACTCACGTTACTAATTCGCAGGTAACAGTGATGAATTATTGATGAGATTGACATTTCTCATTATGAAAAGATATTTACATTTATAAATGTTTCTCGAATCCAAAAATCTCCTGCACAGAACCACAACACTCCTAACATTACTGTGCACAGCTCATTTCATTGTCATTAGCGCCTCATCACAAAATGATGATAAGGCCGACCCTGCCGTGGTTAAGATTTTAAACGACTCAAGTGAATTCGGCGAACTATCAAAAGAAGAAAAAGAAGATCTCAGAAAACTACTAAGAGAAGCTGCCAGTTTACTAAACGGCATTAGAGTTCAAGAATCGTTAGAAAAGATTATAGAAGCTGAAAGCATAGTTTCTAATTTCGCACCACTATACAATTTAAAAGGTGCTGCTTACACCAAGATTAGAGACTTCGATAAAGCACAGGCAGCGTTTGAAAAGGCCGTCCTCCTAGATCCAAAAGCAATCATGACCAAATTCAATTTGGTAGAAATGCATTTTGTTAAAAAAAATTACTCGCTCGCTGACAAAGAATTTTCAAAGTTCCTTTCACTTAACAAAGATCTTCCTGCAAGCACTAAAGCATTAGTTAAATATAAAATTTTAATTTGCAATTTAAAACAAGGAAATGACTCCAATGCAAAAGAGATAATAAAAAACTTCGATTATTTAGATGATCATCCCGCCTTTTATTACTCCAACGCTGCTATTCATTTCAATAAGAGAGAACCTATAAAGGCCAATTCATGGTTAAAGGCAGCAAGCAAAATCTACAAGCCTTCGATAAATGATGTATACAGCGATTCATTAATCGAATCCGGCTGGCTTGAAAACATTGAGTGATCATTCAACGTAATTACATAAGCACTCAATAAAACCAGAAGCAAAGTCCTCAGGCCTTTCCTGAGTCCAACTCCTAATCACACTCATTGGGAAGAATATACCATCTTCTATTTCGCTATAAGGAAAGTTGAACGGACCTTCATGCTCACAACTATAAAGGTGAACAAATTCCCATCCTGTATTTTCTGATGGCTCGATAACAGAAATGAAATCGACATCACTTAAAATACCAAGCTCTTCAAAGACTTCCCTCACTGCAGCATCATGGTATGTCTCAGCAACATTCAAATGACCTGATGCACTAGAATCCCAAAGCCCTGGCGAACTGTCCTTTAACCGAGATCTCTTTTGTAAAAACAAATCTCCAAATTTATTAAATATAAAAACATGCACTGCTCGATGCATTCGATTTTCAGAATGAACACGTGATCGCTTCATTTGACCTATTACTTGATCATCTTCATCTACAACATCAAACATCTCATCACCTGATTGTGGGTTATCCTTTAATGGATTATCATCAATGAGGCGTGCCATTTTAATCCATTCATCAACAGTTAATTCTTCAGCTCTAGCTGTTTCTTTTAAGTTGAGCTCTTCGCATATTTCGACCCATTTGAAGTTGCCTAATGGTAATCTTTTCTTTAGTTGCTTGCGCCTTTCTTGAAATCCGCATTTAACGATCCTTTTCAATACACGCTGATTGAATGGTGGATAAGTATCATAATCGCAAGGCGAGAATCTTATAACAGCCGAATTAACTTCTGGCCTAGGAGTGAACGGTTCAAAAGACAGTTCTTGCAACTTTTCCACATTCCAAGCTGATCGTGCAATTACAGTTAAAAATCCATAGCTTTTTGTCCTTGGCATCGCACAAAACCTATCAACAACTTCCTTTTGAAGCATAAATACCGCTAAATCAACAGGAGTTGGAAGATCTACGAAATTCCTTATAATTTCAGTACCACAAGAGTACGGAAGATTTCCAATAATCTTAATTCCCCCCTCAACATAAAATGGTCTTATATCAAACTTAACTGCATCTTGATGTAATACCTCCACTCCATCTAACCCGGAAAGAACATCGCTCAAATATTCATAAATCTTGCGATCAAATTCAACAAGAACCAACCTCCTTACACTACCAATAAGATGACGTGTTAATGCACCTAGTCCTGGCCCTATTTCTATAACCGTATCTTCAGGACTGATTCTAAGTGAGTTGACGATCGATTCTGCTATGGAACCATCAATTAAAAAATTTTGCCCTAACCCTTTACTTGGCCGGACTCCAATTTTTTTTAATATCCTTACGACTTCAGAATCACTATTGAAACCTGTTAGAAATTCCTTTAAATCATAATTAGTTTTAATTTTTGGCAGTGAAGGCTCCATAATCATCAATAAAGAATGACAATCCCAACAAGAATAACTCTTGCCAGACTGCTAATGTCACCCCTTTTTGTTGTATTAGCCATAAAATACAGCTCAACAATTGAAATGGGCAAACCAGACAAATTTTTTTTGTGGCTAGCAATTATTATATTTGCAATAGCTACACTTAGCGACGCACTCGACGGTTACCTTGCGAGAAAACTAAATCAAATAAGCAAAATTGGTACCTTCCTCGATCCCATTGCAGATAAAACTCTTCTACTAAGCGCTACAATTACACTTACCATCATCGATTGCGGAAATACATTACCAATCTTTTACACGACTCTTATTTTGAGCCGAGAACTAATACAAATATCAGGCGCTATTGCTATAGGAGCTATTCGAGGTGACATCAAAGTCAAACATCACTGGACCGGGAAATTCTGTACCTTTATGCAAGTAATCCTAATATATTCTGCATTCTTAGTAACATCTAATCAGATAATATTTTATTTATCTGTTATTGGGGGGTTCTTCACTTTTAGCTCTGCAGCGCTTTACATTTACGCAGGATTGAGTCAATTGCCCGAAGAAGTTCATGAAAAACCCAAGCTCATATAGAATTGCCGCTATTGTCGGACGCCCCAATGTCGGCAAATCTGCGATATTCAATAGACTTGCTGGCCGTCGCATTTCAATCGTTCATGATGAACCTGGTGTGACAAGGGACAGAATCACAGCAACATGCAAAATCACGCCCTCACCCTTTACTATAATCGACACTGGTGGAATCGGCTCTAACCCCGATGGCTCATTCAGTAACATCATAAAACAAGAAGCTGACATCGCCATAGAGTCAGCGGAATTAATCCTCTTTGTTGTTGATGGCATTGAAGGCCTTACACCCGTTGATCAAGAACTTTCCGCTTACCTAAGAAAGGCCGACAAACCAGTATTTTTACTCGTAAATAAAATAGATGAAAAACAAAACATCGGCCTCACAGATGATTTCACATCGCTTGGATTTGACCAAACATTCTCACTAAGTGCCGCTCACAATAGCGGCATTGCTGAGCTCGCAGATTCGATCAACATCTCTCTTCCAATCGATACCACTACCCCAACTTTAAATAGTCAAAACATCAAAATCGCACTAGTAGGAAGACCGAATGTCGGTAAATCGTCTTTGATCAACGCACTGCTCAATAACGATAGAACTATCGTCAGTGATATTGCCGGCACGACCAGAGACGCGGTTGACGTTCCCCTAACTCATGGAGGCATTGATTACACCCTCATTGATACCGCAGGCCTTCGATCGCGAAATAAACAAAAAACCTCAATTGAAGTTTTTAGCGCGATGCGGTCAAAGTCTAGCATACGAAGATCTGACATTTGCGCATTAGTAGTCGACGCAACTCAAGGAGCCACAGCTCAAGATCGTAAAATTGCTAACATTATCCGTGATTCAAGAAAACCATGCCTTGTCATAGCTAATAAATTTGATCTTTATCATCCAGACGCCCCTAAACCCGATAGACTTGCATCATTACAAGATGACATAGCAGAACAGTTATTTTTTATTCCTTATGCTCCTGTAGTTGCAGCTTCAGCTAAAACAGGTGAATCCATAAAAAGATTCTACTTTGCTATCGAACAAATAAGGAAAGCTTCATGTGAAGGGATAAATACCGGAACTCTTAACCGCTTAATGCAGGACTCTTTACTGGCACATCCCCCACCCGCTGGTAAGGGAGGCAAAAGATTTAAGCTATTATACGCAACAATGGCCCGAGAACGGGACAGGGAAAAATCAATAAACGGAGCAAATTTCATTCTGTTCTGCAACAAAAGGTCCCTCCTTCCAGCTTCTTATGAAAGGTATTTGGAGAATAAAATTAGAGAGAATTATCATTACACTGGGATACCAATAAGCTTCACATTTAGGCAAAGGGAAACCAGAAAACGCACGCGTAAGAAATAAATGAGATCAGGCTTTGACCTGCATTTTTCTCTTAATCACTATGCAGCA
>JABSSR010000188.1 GCA_013213965.1 Verrucomicrobiales bacterium
ACTCCTCAAGACTGAAAATCCCAGAAAGAAAATTGTAGATCTTCTCAGTGAACGTGAGCCACTTTATAAAAGTTGTGCTGATGAACGGATCCGGACCGATGATTTGTCCATCGATGAAATTACATACGGGATTGCTGAGACGGCGAGGGTATGGTTCTCAAGCCAATCATAAATCATGGCATTGGAGCTAGAGGATAAAGTCAGATCGATTGCCAAGGATCTTGGCTTTGATGAATGCAGATTCTCTGTAGCTAGGAAAGCTACTCATGCGAATCAATTTCAGGCCTGGCTTGATGATGGACAGAATGGTGATATGAAATGGATGGAAAGGTCACCGGAAAGGAGAAAGGATCCGCGCCTTTTACTGGAGGAGGCGAGAACCGTAATCGTTTTAGCCATTAATTATTATCCTTCCAGATCTGATCCTCGGTCCAAAGATAAGCTTGGCCGTTTTGCAAAGTATGCTTGGGGAGAAGATTATCATCTTGTAGTTGATAAGAAACTCAAAGCTTTTGCTTCTGCTCTCGAAGAGCTTGGGGGTGAGCAGCGCTTTTATGTGGATTATGGTCCGATACTTGAACGTGATTTCGCAACTGATTCGGGTCTTGGTTGGAACGGTAAAAGTACTGTACAGATTCATCCGCGCCTTGGAACTTGGTTCTTTTTGGCTGAGTTGGTCACAACGTTAAACTTGGCATCTGATGATCCGATTCCTAACCGATGCGGCAAATGCACTCAATGCATCGACTGTTGCCCGACTCAGGCCATCACATCTCCGCATCATTTGGATGCTCGCCGATGCATTTCTTATTTCACGATAGAGCATCAAGGATCCATTCCTCAAGAATTTAGGGAAGCAATCGGAGACCGGATATTTGGTTGTGATGACTGTCTCGAAGTTTGTCCTTGGAATCGTTTTGCCAAGGCTTCAACTGAAGTCAAATTTTCTGCCAGAGAGTACATTGATATGCCTCTTAAGGAATTTTTGGCTCTTAGTGAGGAGAATTTTCATTCCTTATTTGGCCGTTCACCCGTGAAACGTATTGGGCGGGACCGTTTTCTCAGAAATGTATGCATCGCTTTAGGAAATACAGGAAATATGTGTGATATTCCATGCCTTAAGAGGACTATTGCGAAGGAGAATCAATTAATCAGAGAACATGCCAAATGGGCAATAGAACAGATCAAGTCTCGTTCATGAGGAATTCATGATGTATATTCTCTTATAATGTTGAATTTTTGACAATTTAGTTGGATTTTCGCCTTTATTTTTTATCCCCATCAAATTTTTTTAAAAAAAATGCATTCCAAGCTATTTAATTTTCTCTCTTCCTTCGTTATATTGTTGATAATTATTATTGCTGAAGAATCTGCCATTGCGGAACCCGAAGCAGTTAATGATACCTATCAGTTACTTGAGGACATCTCCTTCAAGGTAAGTACAGGACCCTTGGCTGAGCTTAATTTCGATGCTGCTATTGCATCTGGAGTTATCGAGGACGACTGGTCCATTCTTGATCAGATCGAAAATGAGCTCGGAGCAGGTGACGATTACCCTACTGACGGCTCAGGTAGGGAGTGGAATGATACGAACTTTGACACAGAGACCTCATCTTTGGGGCCTTGGTTCGTGGCACCGGTGCCGATCCAGTCAGGGGGCATTAACGGGTTCCCTGGCCTTGATGACGAGTTATTTGGGATCGGCCAGGCTCCTGACGGAGATAATCTCGTTACGACCTACCTTTTCAGAAACAGTTTCACTCTAGATTCTACTGAAGCAGAGATCAGTTCTTGGGAGCTGAATTATCTGGTTGATGATGGTGCCGCGGTTTACATTAATGGTAGAGAGGTGCACAGATCCGCTGCGATACCGGAAGGAGAACTTACCACTCTGACTTCTGCCGTTGTCGGAGCGAATAATGAAAATGTTTATGAAACGGCCGTAGTTGACTTGTCCGGTTTATTGGTAGAAGGCAACAATAGCATTGCGGTTGAGCTTCATCAGGCCGGGGGGGGAAGCAGTGACGTTGGTTTTGATCTCAACATTGCACCTCGGGCT
>JABSSR010000189.1 GCA_013213965.1 Verrucomicrobiales bacterium
AACAGTTGGCGAATATGAAGCCACTAAATGGTTAATGGAAAGAACCAAGAAAGAAAATCCATAATTCACCGAACATATCAATTAACTGTGACTTCGGTATACTACTAGACTTATAATATATTTTACTCTATTTTGTTAATTATGAAAATTTCGATCCTTCCCATTCTGAGTCTTTTCTTCAGTCTACTTTTCTTTTCTTCTTGTGGGAAAAAAGAGAATCCCGCAATTGAGGATCAAACCACTGAGCCCGCCACAAAAGAAAAAGTAGAGGAACCTGTCACAGAAAAAAAAGAGCCAGCGCCCAAAAAGGAAGATTCCGTGACTTTATTAACTCCTGATGATGCCCCTCCAATTGAGCCTGAAAAGACTGAAGATCCTGCGAAAGAAACAACTGACAACTCAACCGAAGAGAAACCGGCAGCAAAAGTTGCGACCCCGGCTTCAGTCACTGCCTTTGTAAAAGAGCTTCAGGATAAAGGTATAACTAAAGGATTCGAGGAACTGGAGAGACTTGAGGAGATTGGTCAAGAAAACCCCGTCCTGGCAATTGAAGCCATGAAGGACTTAGTTGGAAAACTTACCACAGTTAACACTGATAGTTTACCTGAAGATCTTAGGGATGGGGTTAACGGAATGCGAGGAGGCCTGAATAGTATGGTTTTGCATATGGAAGAAATGCCAATTCCCACAGATGTTCTTGCTGGGGGCGAAGAGGCAATTGGGGCATGGTTTCTAAAACAATCAACTGAAGACCCTGACTTCACTGAAGACTTTGGACTGACCATGCGCGAGTGGGGAGGAGAGATGCAAGAGCTAGGACAACAAATGGAAAGTTCAGGAGAAAATTTAGAGCAACTCTTTGAAAAGTACGGAGTTGACGAATCTGAATTTGAAAATTGATTCAAAAAATCAACTCTAGATGTCAGTCCTAGTCATTGGCTCATTAATCGTTGATAACACTCTCTACGTTGAAAAAATCCCCAAAAAAGGGGAAACCATAATCGCTAAATCATCACTAAGCTCGCTCGGCGGGAAAGGTGCGAATCAGGCAATTGCCGCTCGGCTAGCTGGAGCTCAAGTCAACTTCATAGGATGCGTTGGTGACGATTCTGAGGGAAATCTCTACAAAAATCAATTAGAGGATTATGGAATTTCTTCATCAGCAATTATAACAAGCGATCTGGAGCCGACCGGCTCAGCATTTATCAGCGTCGACGACAACGGTGAAAACTCAATCGTAGTTAATCCTGGAGCAAACCATGCGTTGAGCCCTGAGCACCTTGATAAACACATCAATCTGTTTAAGCAATCTGACATCATACTTCTTCAATTAGAAGTCCCGATGGAAACAATCACACATGCCTGCCACCTTGCTCGAGCAAATGAACTCAGTATATTGATTAATCCATCGCCTTGGAACTCTGAATTTAATGTTGAGCAATTTCCTTGCGATGTTCTTATTCTAAATGAAATCGAAGCGGCTCAAATCAGTGGAACTTCAAACCCATCAGAGAGCCTCGAATCGCTCAGAAAATTTGGGCTTGATATGATAATAATTACTCAGGGATCTGAACCAACATTATTCATGAGTGGGTCTGGTAAAATAATGGAATCAATGCCTCCCAGCGTAAAAGCCACGGACACCGTAGGTGCAGGAGATGCATTCACTGGAGCTCTGGCAGCATCTCTACTG
>JABSSR010000019.1 GCA_013213965.1 Verrucomicrobiales bacterium
AAGTGGTGCGATTCCTTTGTGTCTGGTGATTACCGGATTGTCTTGTCCGGGTGAAATGTTATATCTGGATGGGATATTTTCTAATTTTATAGACAGAGTGGTTTCAAATTTTTTCTTTGAGACTTTTCCTGTCGAATATCTTCCGCACATGAGTATAAGGTGTTTAGCTTGTAATAGATGAAGAGAAAAGAAAATCGGATTTTTTGAATTTTAATTTAAAAGTAGGTCATTCTGTCAGGTAAAAGATGGTCAAGGAGTGAGCTTTGATTGCTGTAAATTACTGTGTTTATAATAAATTCGAGTAGAGTTAGAGAAAGTTCTTGTATGACGCTAAAAATGAGGGTTTCATTGGTAAGTTGTGATTAGGATATTATTAGTGGTGCTGGGAACGGGAACTGCGTTGCAGTTTTGGTCAATTCCAGCGGAAGCTGGGTGACGTGCCCGCAGTGCTAGCCGGTCAGGCGGGGTAGGTGTGCGTTATAGTAGCAGTAATAAGCCTAGAATTAATGCCAAGGCGACAATTTCGCCACGTGCTTACGGCCCTGGAGTGAATTATCTCTCTGCGGACAAGTCCCCGGTGGCATCGGTAGTATTGTTCCGAGCTCTTCCTGAACAGACTCTGACTAATTCACAAGGGAAGACAATTGTTGCAAAGATGATGAACTTTGACGGCAATACATTGAAACTTCGAACGAATGGGAAACATTTTAGTTACCCGTTGTCGAAATTATCAGAGCAAAGCCAAGAACTTGTCCGGTCCCTTGCAAAAAGTTCAATTGCAAGCAGGAATGAAATGGCAAAAGTAAATCCTTAAATTAGGACAGGTAATTTATTCAAAGGTTTTCTTAGTCTTTTCACCAGTCATCAGCCATGACCTTTCTAGGCAGGCGATGGAAATTTTTTCACAGTAATCCTTTTTACCGTTTTCAAAGACGCATAAGATTTGGCCGTTCTTTTTCACTGCGATATCAGAGTATCCTGCGAGTCCCTCATTCAGCATCCGTGAAGTGAACCATGTCTTTCCGTCATCTTTGCTTAGACGGAGAGTGAGATTTCTCCTACTCCATAGATTGAATCCTCCAGCATGGTGAACTGCCGGGTTCAGGAACAATAATTCTCTTTCATTCAAACGGGTCATGCTGGCCTGACAGGCCGGGCCGGGGAGTTCCTTTTCAACTGTTGGAATTGACCATGTCTTTCCATCATCATTGCTTATAGAGACAGTCCTATACCCGAACGAATAGGAACTTGGCCCAGACGCGCGCATGTTCATTAACAGAGATCCGTCGGCCCTTTCTACGACGGTGCATTCGCCGGTACGAAAATCTGAAACATAAGGGATGAGTCCTCCGGCCCTCCATGATTTACCTAGATCGTCTGAGAAAATGATGCAGGACTGACCTTGCCTGCCTCCATTCACTGTTCTGCCAACATAAGAAGGAGCAATTAATCTTCCTTTCTTTGTTTGGATTCCATGAACGGGGCCTGCCCCGACATGTATGGGTGAGCCACCAAAACCTTTAAGAAAAGAATTCTTGCTAAATTCTTTTGCTTTAGGCTCATCTGAGGATTTCACCAGGGGAGACCATGTGAGGCCTTCGTCGACACTCTTTGTATAGAACAGACATTCGCCACCGCCCCGAGTAAAAAGTAAGTGTATGGTCTTGCCGTCACGTTCAATGATGGGGCATGGGTTACCTACCCTTATAGGATCATTTCCACCCTCTTCATGAATCAGCTTGTGCCCGGACCAGGTCCGGCCACCATCCATGCTCCTTGTCATGATAAGATCCACGTCTCCATGGTCTCTGCGGCTAGTTTTACGTCCTTCGCAAAAGATAATAACGGTTCCTTTTGCAGTGATGACCATCGTTGGGATCCTGTAGGTGTGGTATCCGTTTTCGTTCCTCTTTAAAATGTCTTTACGAAAAATGATGTCTTCCCCGCTCATGCAGTGCATGGGATTAGTTACGAGCATAAATAATATCAGGAGGAATATCGTAAATGGCCTAGGAGATCTAATCTGCTTCATTGTGATACCGATTGAAAGGTATAGGAACTATTAATGTAAAAACAATTCTATTCCATTTTAAGTTATCAATTGCATTGTTTGGTTCGAGCGTATTTCATAATAAACAAATTCTAAAAATTAATGATTAAATACATCTGCAAAATGCACTTAATAATGCTTTGGATGCTGACCATGATTTCTTTTGCAGAGTAGAAGAATACTAACGTTATTCTTATCATGGCAGATGATCTGGGCTATTACGATCTTAGTTGCTATGGCCACCCTAGCATTAAAACGCCCGTCATTGATAGACTCGCAAAGGAAGGGGTTCGTCTGACGAGTTTTTATGCGGGTTCAACAATTTGCACTCCGTCCCGGATGGCACTTCTGACCGGATCTTATCCTAGTCGATTAGGTTGGAGTAAAGGAGTTATTGGGTACATCATGAAGAAAGGTCAGGGAATGAGCCAAGGGGCTCTGACTATGGCAGAAATTTTTAAGGAACAAGATTATAGGACGGGCATATTTGGCAAGTGGCACTTGGGAGATGAATCCCAATTTCTTCCTCATGAGCAGGGCTTCGAAGAATCTTTTTATATTAATAAGAGCAATAATCAGACCAAGAAACTTTGGAGAAGGGATAAGCTCGTTCAGAATCCGTTTGATAATCGTCACCTCACTGAACAATTTACCAATGAGGCGGTATCTTTCATTAAAACCCATAAAGATAATCCTTTCTTTCTTTATGTCCCTTATTCGGCACCACACTTTCCTGTTCAAGCCCATCCTGACTGGAAAGGCAAGTCCGAGTACGGCTCTTATGGTGATGTTGTTGAGGAAATGGATTCTAGGATTGGGGAAATACTTAATGCATTGAAACTTGAGGGGATAGAAAAGAATACCATTGTTGTGTTTCTTTCGGACAATGGTCCTGAGCCACTGACTAAGGAATCAAAGGCCAAGCCTTTGCGAGGGAAAAAATGGAGTGCCTTGGAGGGAGGGAACCGTGTCCCCTGCATCGTCCGTTTCCCAGGAAAAATACCTCAAGGATCAGAAACGGATGAACTGATAGCAGCCATTGATTTATTACCAACGCTTTCGCATGCCTGTGGTATTAATTTTCGGGGCGCGCATGAGAAGCAGGATTTAATTGATGGAATGAATCTATGGAAATTTCTGACNGGTGATGGTAACGGAACAAAACCGCGCAAGGACTTCCTTTACTGGCACGGATCTAATGGGTTTCAGGCCATACGTATGGGAAAATGGAAATTATTTCTGAACCGTCAGCATGCGGGGATGAAAGGCAAGGGACCAGCGCTCTTCAATTTGGAAGAGGACATTACTGAGAGTGTGGATCTCAGTAAAATGTTTCCAGATAAGGTTCAGTTAATGAGCGAAATTGCCAAGAAGCGCTTAGCTTCTATTAAGGCAAACTCGATTCCCTTAGGTGTTAGTCCAGTTGGTAAATAGAACCTTATTGAGAGTCGGAGACTCTGATCCGATAAATGGCTTTTTTCTGTCCATCCTCTAGGCTCGTGTCTTCAAAGTTCATGAGTATCCCTTCAGATATGAGAGCATCCTCAAGTTCGCCCCAGTCATTGATTAAATCGTCCCAACGATCTACTGAGTAAAATACTCCCGGCTCTGAGCGCCATTCAAGTGTGAAGGTGTTCTCTTCCTGATTGTAGTTAAATGTTGTAATTTCAAAGGGTGAGGGAGCCCAGGTCGCAGCTTTCAGGAACAATGAAGGATCAAGAATCCCTTCAGAATAGCGAACCTCATCAATGAGCATCTCGTAAGTCTGGTTGTTAAATTTTCCGAAAATTACGGATGCGGCAGGGTGAGTGTATCCATTCTCTTCAGTGTCAGCGAGTAACTTGGATTGCATGAGCTCGTAATTAAGATAGAAGGTAACTTCCTGACTTTCCTCATCGAAGGTCAGAGCCACGTGCTTCCACTCGTCAATGTCATTGATTCCGTCGCCGTCCAAGAACCAGTCAGTCTCATCGTCGTAGCTTGTGACCAGTCCGTCACCTGAGTCTGTGTCAACAAAGATTCGATTCTCCAAAGGAACATTTGCCCCACCGGTTGGGCCTACCACAAAGTTGGCGTTTTCATCGATGCCCTTCTCTGCGTTATTGTCAGCTATGCCGCCTGCGGGAGTGTCCCATCGCGAGCGGAGCCGTCCATAGGATCCTTTTTTCGCATGATCATAATCAATTTGCCATTGAAGGTCATTGAGTTCACGACGTCTGAGGAACTGGTTGTATGCTGGTGGTTCCCCGATGAGCTTGAAGAACATTTCGACCGTGAATGAGGTATTGAATTTTGGATCATCGCTTGCTCCGATCCTTGCATTTGCATTCTTAGCATTGAACGAGAATTCGTTATCAAGATAAGTATCAGTGGCGGGGTCATTAATGAATGGGGCAGGCACATCAGAGGAGTAAATAGGATTTCCTGCAATTCTGGTAGCGGGAAGAAGTGGAGAAACTTCATTGGTGATCAAACTTATGGCACCTTCATCGCGTGCGCCGGGACCGTCCATTCTCCAGTGAGCGATTGTTGCAGGATTTACTTCTTCTGCAATGATCCGGAGAAAATCACTTGGTGATAAGATAGTGTTGGAATAACGAATCTCATCTAGAAGCAGTCCGTATTGTTTATTGACCAGTTTGCCAAAGTCGATAGGTGCGGCGGGATGAGTGTATCCATTTTCTGCGCTATCAGATAACGTTTTTCTTTGAGCCAGAGCATAGTCAAAAAAGTATGTTACTTCTCCAGATTCCTGATCAAATGTGAGTGCTATGTGATGCCAACGGCTGTCATCATTTACCCCATCCCCTTGCAGGGAGACTTTCGCTTCGTTAGGGTTTGCGCTTGCGTCATCATAAATATAGTCGATCGGATTGCCTGTGTTCTGTGGTCCAACGTCAGCGCCGGCTTCGTCCTTGGCACCAGTATCAATGAAAACTCTTGGAGCATTATTTCCACCTTGTGGGGTAACGACAAAATTAAAGTTTTCATCCACATCTTTTTCAGCTGTGTTGTCTGAGATTCCCTCAGCCGGTGTGTCCCAACGAGAACGTGCTCTGCCGTTGTAAAGGCCATTTTTACTATTATCAAAATCAATTTGCCAGCGCAGGTCTCCTCCTTCTTGTCTTCTAACAAAGGAGTTATAACCATTAGGTTCATCAATTATCTTTATGAAAAGTTCTACCGTAAAGTTTGTATTAAAGTCTTCAGAATCAGCGACTCTCAGCTTTGAGTTGGGATCAGTTGCATTTAATGAGAAACCATTCTCGAGTACCGCGTCAGCGATTGGGTCATAGATTTGTTTTGAAGGAACGTCACTAGAATAGAGAGGATTGCCTCCCTGGATTGCAGCGTCATGTGTTCCTGCGTTGGAAGCGTTTTCAGTGGCAGTGATTGGTGAGTTAGTTTCCGCGTCATCAGAATCAAAGCGCCAGTGTCCGACAGTGTCAGCAGAGACTGGTATTGAGAGTATTAAGGATAGAAGTACGAGTTCTTTTTTAAGGGTCATGAAATTCAGGGGTTATTAGTATGTGATATGTTTTTTATTTCAACGATTGATCCGAATGTCAACATTGCTCATGATTAATGAGTTGGTTTTGATTCAATATGACCCTTAACTTAACAACTGATAATCTATTTTTTTAGCGTTTCCATATGGATTTTCCTGAATCAAATTTCGAATCTATGAGTACTCATGCCGGGATTGAGGCATGGGAAGAGGATTTGTTGAAACGGTATCCAGAAAAAGAAGAGGGGTGTAGAGTCAGTGATGACGGAACCTTTCGTGATTATGAAGCGGAGACGAGGCCCGAGGTCAGAGAATTCTATCGACTCAATCATCGGCATCAGACACTGGAATTCGCAAAGCAGAAGAAAGCGCAGTATTTGAAATTCAATCAACGAAGTATGACGATATGGGAAGGTATTGAGTTTCTAGATCAGTTGATTGATGACAGTGATCCTGACATTAATTTGCCTCAGATTGAGCATTTATTACAAACGGCAGAAGCGATCCGTCGGGACGGGCACCCAAGATGGTTTATTTTGACAGGACTCATCCATGATCTTGGAAAGATTCTGTGCCTATTCGGTGAAGAGCAGTGGGCAGTGGTAGGAGATACGTTCCCTCTCGGATGCCGGTTCTCTGATAAAATTGTTTTCCATGAATTTTTTACAGATAATCCCGATGCTAATGTTGTTGAGTATTCGACTCGTCTTGGCCTCTATGAGGAAGGCTGTGGTCTTGATAATGTGACCATGTCCTGGGGTCATGATGAATACCTATACCATGTCATGAAGGATCGTCTCCCGGAACCTGCTCTTTATATGATCAGATATCATTCCTTTTATCCGGCACATCGTGAAGGTGAATATAATGAACTTATGAATGATCATGATCGGCAGATGTTTGAATGGGTCCGGGCCTTCAATCCTTATGACTTGTACACGAAGAGTGAAGAAAGGGTCGACGTGGAATCATTGAGACCGTTTTATGATGATTTAATCAATGAGTACCTTCCTGGAAAATTGTCATGGTAACTAGATTAGTATTTTACATAATGCTGGGCCTGACTGCTCATCTGAACTGTGAGGCAGAGGTGGCACCGCTCAAGCAAGGTCATGCTCATAATGACTATGAGCATGAGCGTCCTCTTTTTGATGCACTTGAAAACGGTTTTTGTAGCGTTGAAGTGGATATCTTTTTAGTTGAGGGAGTGTTTTTAGTGGGCCATGACAAGAAAGACCTTAGGCCGGAGAAGACGATTCAGAATCTCTATCTCAACCCCTTACGTGAGCGCATAAGAAAGAACGGGGGCCGAGTCTATAAGGGAGGTCCACCTCTTACTCTCCTGATAGATGTTAAATCGGACGGTTCTAAAGCTTATGCACGACTCCGTACTTTGCTCGCTAAGTATTCAGACATTTTGAGCGGATTAGATGAAGGGAAATGGGTTCAAAGAGCCGTTACTGCTGTCATTAGCGGAAACAGGGCAAAGGATCTGATCGCTGCGGACGGTTCCCGTCACGCTGGAATTGATGGTCGAATCTCAGACCTTGAAAGTTCAGCGCAGTCACATTTAATGCCACTCATTAGTGACCGTTGGGGGAGTCATTTTAAATGGAGGGGAGATGGAGAATTTCCTAAAGACGAGCGGTCCAAGTTACATGAACTCGTCAAAAAAGTTCATCAGAGTGGAAGGAAGATTAGGTTCTGGGCTACGCCGGATAAGGTATCTGTTTGGCGTGAACTTAATGAGGCGAGCGTTGATTTGATCAATGCTGATAACCTTTCAGGGTTGCGTCAATTTTTGAGGCCTTGAGGGGGTGCCTTTCAATGTATTGAAAAAATTAATAGATATTTCTTTATTAATATCTTTCTTCTAAGAGTATTATTATTGTTATGAATGAAAGTCGTCCTTCCAAACTAATCTTTGGTTTTGTTATTGGTACTCTTGCTGGAGTCGTTGCTATCCTTTTTGCTCAATACGTCTTTAAAGGTGATGACTCTAAAGAAGTGGTCAAAGCTCCAGTGAATCAGGAACCGCAGGCAGTTTCAGATAAAAAGAATAATTCAAATAAACCACCTAAGCTTTCACTAGTTGATACTAGGCCAGACAAAGGCTCGTCTTCTTCAAAAAGTTCCAAAGATTCTGAGGATGACGATAAAGATAAAGAGGATGATGAGTCAAAGGCGGCATGGGAAGCACTTAAGGCACTTGGTGATGCTAAGGCTGAAGAAGAAGTTAAACAGCAAACCGAGGAACTTGCGAGCAGACTAAAATTGACTCCTGCACAAAAAGAAACATTGCAGGGACTCCTTAGTGATAAGGTGGCTCGGAACTCGACGGCTGGACTGAAATTCCTGACAGGAAAAGCGACTGTTGCGGATATGATTGCATCGGACGAAAAAGATTATTCAAAGATAGACGAGGAAATGAGGGAGCTTCTTTCTGGGGAGCAGTTAGAGGAGTACGAGGCTTATGCGGAGGAGCGTGAAGTTGAAAGAATCGAGGGAAAAGCCAAAGAAGATCTTGGTGGAATTGAACAGATTCCTGGCATTACTGAGGAGCAAATGAGAGAGGCCTGGGATGCACTCATTGAGATTAATGCTAAAGAAAAACCAGGAACATTGTTTAACGAAAATACTACTAGAGACGAATTCATTGGTGTCCTTGATGATGCGTTAGATGATCGGGTTGAAAGTATGAGGTCAATATTGACGGAGGAGCAGTTAGGCGCATACCAAATTGGGATTGAAGGATTCCGCAAATTAATATCCGGTATGGTTCCGAAGGAGTAAAAGCAGGTAAAAATTATTTTTTTAAAAATAATTTATGGGTAAAGCTACTTTACCAATCACTAAATCTATATATTTTTAGTATGAATGCTAGTGTTTGGTAGATACTGCCCAGCGAGAGCAAAAGTCATAAAGTTATTCCTTGGTCTTTTGCTC
>JABSSR010000190.1 GCA_013213965.1 Verrucomicrobiales bacterium
GAGTATTTTTTTTCTATCTCCGAAATCAACTCTTTCTGCTCTTCGGTCAATGATTCCTGTGGAGACTCTTTTTCTAAACGCTCCATGGCCAGTTCGTATGCTGATTTCATAAAAATACACTATCACAAGTTTCATGAAAAAATCCAGTAATGAAAATACACGAACCTCTGGAAATTAATGGTTAACATGATAAGTTTTCAGTCCATTAATGAATATCATGAAACCCCAATGGCTACTGTGCTTTGATTTTGATGGTACATTCATTGATCCAAATAACAGTACCGAAGTTGATCCGCTTCTCATGAGTTCACTCGAAGAGCTTCGCACCAGAGGTGCTGTTTTTGCCATTAATACCGGCCGATCCTTGATTGAAGCAATGGAAGGAATACACCGGTGCGGGTTACGCGATTTTCCTGATTATTTAATTGCATGGGAACGTGAAATCTATCAACCAAATCAATTCAGACGCTGGATTGATTATGGAAATTGGAATAAAAAGTGCCGAAAGGATCACTTAAAACTATTCAAAAAAAATCGGAAATTTTTGGATCGAGTTAGGCACTTCGTTGAAGAACAGAGCAAAGCAAAGTGGGTCGCCAGTTCAGATGAGCCCGCAGCAATCATTGCTACCAGTGATGAAGAAATGGATCAGTTATGTGAACTGATTGAGAAAGAGATCATCAACTCGTCACCGAAAAACTTATCATACGAAAGGAACTCAATTTATCTGCGCTTTGCACATTCAAGTTATAACAAAGGAACCACGGCCGCTTCACTCGGAGAACTGATAGGAGTTCCTGCTAAGAACACATTTGCAATCGGAGACAATCATAATGATCTCTCAATGCTTGATAAAAGAATTGCCTCAATGATTGCCTGCCCTGCTAATTCCGTGCAATCAGTTAAAGATAAAGTTCAAAAACAAGGCGGTTATGTAGCCTCACAAAATGCTGGCGCAGGAGTCGCAGAAGCGATTGGACACTTCTTTAATGAGCAACTAAAAGGATAGCCGCTCATCTGAACCGATCAGTTCATTGAGTTCGTTCCATCCTCCGGACCGTTGCGACTGAAAAAGGTGCAGATAAATCTTCACTTCTTCTTCTGCATGTGACTCCAACATTTCATCTACTGCTTTCTTGAGTTTGTTCTTGTCTAATTTTTCAGGCAAATCACCTTCGACTGAACCTTCTCCATCATGTTCAATGCCTAATTGGTCCAGAAAACCGATCAGCATATCCTTTTTTGCTTTTAGCAGCCACACCTGAAGTGCCTGATCGGCAATTTCACTGCTGGTTTTCAACTTCAGGTTACCAATCATCCAGCTGATTTGTTTGTCGATAGGTTTTTTTTGGATGAATATTGGTCGCAAATTGCGGTTCTGGGCAAGACTTGCCAGTACTGATTTATAGGCTTCCTTTTCCTCTCCCTTAAGATATTGAAAGATCTGTAAAGAAAGCTCCTCTGAAATGCGCTGAAAGATTACGTTGCTTTGTAGCATTCGGGAATGTGCTTCTGTTCCATGATAAATCAACCATCTCCAACCCTTGACCTTACATTTTAATATCGGAAAGTGAGGTTAACCATACGATGCGAGTAACATACGTAACTGCCGGTGCCTCGGAAATGATATGTGGTAGCTGTTTACGAGATAATATTCTCGTGAAAAGGCTCCGCGATTTGGATTGTTCGGTTGTCTTGGTACCTGTCTACACTCCGATCACGGTAGAAGGAGAGAACTGTAGTGATAATGCACTACTATACGGTGGCATCAGTGTCTATCTGGAGCAGAAATTTCCTCCGTTCCGATACTTGCCAGGATTTATGACGAAGTGGCTGGACCGTCCTGGCCTTGTCAGTTCCTTAACTAAAAAAAGAAAGATTGAAATCGAAGCTGAAAATCTTGGTGAACTCACATTGTCAATACTGCGCGGCGAGAAAGGCAATCAGCGGCAGTCCCTGAAAAGAGCCGTTCAATGGATAAAAAAAGAATCGAAACCTGATCTTATCAATCTCACCAACCTACTCATTGCTGGATTTGTTCCGTCAATAAAGCGTGAGCTGAATTCACCTGTCATCGTTACCTTGCAAGGAGATGATCTTTTTCTTGATGAATTAACAGAATCACACAGAAGTCTTGTCATATCCGAGCTGAGGCGACTCGCATCACATATCGATGGGTTCATAACTTTCAGTCAATTCTATGCCAAGAAAATGGCTGACTTACTGGAAGTTCCTGAAGAAAAGTTTCATCTAGTTAATCTGGGAGTAGACACTGATGAATTCAATAATTTCACTCGTCATCCCATTAAGGATCCAACGATAGGATACTTTGGCCGACTGGCCCCGGAAAAAGGATTTCATAACATCGTAGATGCATTCATTGAAATTCATCAAAAATACAATCTGAGCAATGCCCGACTATGCGCTGGCGGGTGGCTGAGTCCAGCCGATCAAAACTTTTTTAATCAACAGGTAGAAAAATTAAAATCAGCTAATCTCATCAACTTCTTCGATCATGCCGGGTCACCGAATCTGGACAAAAAGAAAGATTTCCTTGGAAAAATTGATGTTTTTTCTCTTCCGACTACTCATGAAGAACCTAAGGGCCTCTCTGTTCTGGAAGCTCAGGCCTGCGGAATACCCGTGGTCCAGCCTGACCATGGAATATTTCCAGAAATGTTAGTAAAAACCGAAGGTGGAATATTATATGATCCTACGGATTCAAAATCTTTAGCCAAAGAAATAGTGCGCTTATTAAATAATAAAGATTATGCAAATCAATTAGGTGAAATGGGGCGCAAAAACACCTTTGAATTATTTAGTGCCAAAAAAATGGCTAAAGAAACAC
>JABSSR010000191.1 GCA_013213965.1 Verrucomicrobiales bacterium
GCTCGAATTATAACTATCATCAGGCAAAGCAACGGCTCTAGTTCCTGCTAATTGTCCCGAAAAGGCTGTCGAGGATCCTGTAATTCCATCTATCGAATCCAACAGTACTTCAGCAGTTAAACGTTTCGGAAAATATCGAGAGTAATTTTGCCGGTCGCCGGCATTATGATCATTGGGAATCGCGCTCAGTTGATAGGTTGTTGAGTTACAGATTGTTCGAATCAAATCCTTCAGATCATAGCCTGACTTAACAAAGTGTTCTGCTAACGAATCCAATAAATCAGGGTTCGTCGGAGGATTAGTAACCCTCATGTCATCTTCCGGCTCTACGATTCCACGATTAAAGAAATGCTTCCAGTACCGGTTGACTAACATTTTTGCGAAGAAAGGATTACTTTCCGAGGTCATCCAGGAAGCCAAATCCAATCTGGGGTCATCCTCTGGCTTTATAATAAGCTCATCGCCCCCCAGAGGCTTAGGCTTAACATTCTCTCCAGACTTAGGGTTCTTTGCGGTAGCCAATCCCACATTGTGGAAAACCGCCTCCTCGCCTGGAACGTCAGTCTTTTTCTTACCTATCCTAGAAAAGAATGCCGAAAAACCATAGTAATCTTGCTGACTCCACTTCTCATATGGGTGATGATGGCATTCAGCACATTGAAGTCTTACTCCAAGCAGCACTTGAGCAGTGTCTTGTAATCTTTCTTTTGGATCCGTCACATTCCTGAACCAAGCAGATGCTGGGTTATGAGATATCTCTCCACGCGCTGTAACTAATTCAGTAATCAGTTGATTATAAGGCTTATTTGCATGCAGACTCTTCATCAGCCATTCATGAAATGCTTGAGTGCCTCTTGTGTATGTATTGCCTTTCCGCTTATTACGCAAAATAGCAGCCCACTTATTTGAAAAATACTCAGCATGATCAGTTGTTGAAAGCAGGCTATCTATCCACTGCGATCTCTTTTCTGAATGATCATTAGAAAAAAAAGCTTCTACCTCCTGCAAGGAAGGTAATCGACCCGCGATATCAATCGCAGTTCGACGAAGGAAGGTAGTATCATCACATATTTCAGAGGATGGCAATCCGAGCGTCTTTAATTTATTAAAGACTTTCTCATCAATGAAATTCTTAACAATAGGGAAATTTTCAGTTGGAATCCCTAGTGGTATCGTTGCTCGAAAAACAGATACCTGCTCCTGGAATCGAATCATTACCGCCATATCACCAGTCTGATCTTTTAGCATTGTAACCAGCCCAGATTTATTCACTTCACCCATTTCTTTTTGATTGGATTCATAGCTTACAATACCAGTGACATCTCGAACTGATCCATCCGTATAAAATGCCGTCACTGCGAGTTGCTGTTCAGCTCCCGGCGCAACGATGCGTGAACTGGGGTAAACCGATATGCTCTCTAGCTTTGGATCATCAGGTCTTCCATAAGGCATCCCTTGCTCTATCCACCTAACAATGGCCTTATAATCCCATGAGTCATGCTCAAATCGAGCACCTCCTCCATGAGGCAAGTCGCCTGACCCCTTTCTCAATAAGAGACTATGTTGTGGAGCGGCAGGAAATACCCTTCTGCCCCTAACTTCCTTAACTAAATATTCAAAGTCTTCGGTCGGCTCGAAACCAAGCAATGAAAGTTTAAATCCATTTTGCCCCTCAGACTTACCATGACAGCCTCCTCCATTACATCCATGCTTTGTAAACAATGGAACAATTTCATTCGGAAAATTAATTGGTTGCGGAATTTCAAATTGCTCTACCGTCAATTCTATCTGAGCTGACAATCCTTCAGTCGTCTTTGCTGTAACTTTAACTGAGCCATTAGCAAGAGCCGTTACATGGCCTGTCTTGGAAACACTCACTATGGAAGAGGGATCTGTCTCGTAACTCACTGATCGAGTCATATCAGAAATATTTTCCCCAGTAACGACGAGCTGAAGATTGGCATCTGGGCCAATTAATTTGACCGCCTCATTTGGTTTTGAGATGGCATATATATTTAATTCTTCGGCTATTAGATTTGTTGCCGCTAACAAAAAAATGATCATGTAATAAAGTCCAGCTCTCATAGGTATTTATTCTAACAAATATTAAATCAATTCTTTAATGGGATCATACCCTTCTACTAAATATCTAGGTCTTCCACCCAAATCAGTTACGGTAGCCTGTGATGCATCAATTCCCATATTTTTATATAGTGTGGCAAAAATCTCAGCAAAATGCACGGGTCTTTCTGCTGCCTCACCCCCTAATCGATCAGTCTTTCCTATAGCTCCTCCTACCTGCATTCCTCCCCCTGAAAGCAATGCACATGAAACATTCGGCCAATGATCTCTCCCTGCATTTTTGTTGATTTTAGGCGTTCTACCAAACTCCCCCCAAGCAATGACCGTAACATCATCAAGCATTCCTCGGTCCTCAAGGTCTTGTATGAGAGCATAATAAGCCTGATCAAAATCAGGTAAATTCTCTTTAGCCCTTTTAAAGTTCGATCCGTGCCAATCCCAGAAACTGTAACTTAATGTCACAACTCTGGCTCCAGCTTCCACTAAACGTCGCGCCGTAAGAAATTGCGAATTCAAACGAGGAGCTGCATCTCCTTGCACTTTTTCAGTCCCTTCGCCGTAAAGCTCACGTATCTTAGGGTCTTCTTTTTCAATATCCAAAGCCTCCGCAAGCTTAGTTGAGCTGAGAATTTCAAATGCCTGCTGATTGAGGCCGTCCATACCAGCAACAGATCCAAAAGAATCAATATCACGCCTCAATTTATCAAATTTTTGTAAAAGATCCCTCCTGTCTCCTAATCGATTCATACTAATCTGCTCTAATGTCATATCCGACAAACAATCCCCATTCGGACGGAATGGTTTACATGACACACCCAAAAAACTCGAATGACCGAAATTGTATGGTGTGTGTTTCATTTTTGGAGACAAATTTATATAGGTAGGCGCATGGGCTTTTTGCTCTGAGCGTGAATCCAATTCCGCTATCACTGAACCTATTTCAGGCCATCCTCCTGCAGGTGAATTATCGTTATGTCTACCCGTCATGCATTGATAGCTGTAATGCCTGTCCTTGGCTCCAACCACAGAACGAATGAAAACGCATTTGTCGGCTATGCTTGCAATTTTTGGCAAATGTTCACATATCTGGACACCCGGCACCTTAGTCGAAATTGGCCGAAACTCACCCCTGACTTCGGACGGAGCATCAGTTTTAATTTCAAACATGTCCTGATGAGGTGGGCCTCCAGGCATATAAATCATAATTATTGATTTATTGGAACTGCCGGTCCTAATGTTGCTTTCAGCCTGCAAGATCTGAGATAACCCGATCCCACCCATGGCTAACCCTCCAATCTTAAGAAAACTTCTCCGAGCTATACCATCGCAAAACTTACCAGATTCGTAGTCTCCAAAAAATGTTATCATTAGCAACTTAAAGATCAGGAACTATACCATTTAATATTAATTTTTTATATCAGCTCAGGCATTGGTTTATACCGCTGATCGACCAAATAACGAGGCCTTCCATTTAGATCATTTACAGTGGCACTACTAACATCAATCCCAACGCTATGATATAAAGTCGCAAACACTTCTTGGAAAGTAACAGGTCGATCATCCGCTTCTCCTCCATCCCTAGTAGTCGAGCCTATTATTTGTCCCATTCTCATTCCTCCGCCAGCAATTAATGCATTAGAAACTTTTGGCCAGTGATCCCTTCCTGCACTTTTATTTATTACAGGAGTACGTCCAAATTCACCCCAAACAATGACAGAAACATCCTTGTCTAAGCCGCGATCATGAAGATCCTGCACAAGAGCAGTCACCCCTTGATCCAATAGAGGAAAATCCTCCCTACCCCTCTTGAAATTAGCACCGTGCCAATCCCAACGACTGAATCCAATTGTCACGCACCGCGCACCGGCTTCAACTAACCGTCGAGCCATTAAAAATTGATCGAGCCTTTTCC
>JABSSR010000192.1 GCA_013213965.1 Verrucomicrobiales bacterium
ATCCACAGAGAATAAAAACACCGGAACAATGAAAGTTGCGCTCATCTATAAGAAAAGCGTCTGGGAACTGTTTAGCAATTCCAAGGATAGTAATGTCAGTTCCTATATTTCTGGGAGAACTGAGGCAAAGGAAGCATTTCAAAAAAGTCACCAAACTCAAAAAGACACAATTCAAACCATAAAAAATACGCTAATTGCGTCTGGCGTAGAAATAGAAATGGTTTACAGATCTGGAATTAGTGAACCTATCATAAGCTCCGTTGATCTCGTCATAACGGTCGGCGGTGATGGCACCTTCTTAGAAGCTTCCCACTATATCACAGACAACACTCCAATACTCGGTGTGAATTCAGATCCTGTCAGAAGCGTTGGTTTCTTCTGTTCATGCACAGGGGATAATTTTGAGGGCTTGTTTGATGAATTTAATAATGGCCCAAGAACGAACTTGTCACGCATCTCAATGAAAATAGATGGGTCCTCGGTCGGCCCTCCTGTACTCAACGATCTTCTATTTGCCAATCCAAACCCCGCCGCAACTACCCGCTACGAAGTTGACGGAGAGACATATCGTAACAGTGGAATCCTTATATCAACTGCTGCAGGCTCAACTGCATGGTCTTTCCAAGAAGGTCTCAGTCCTCTGCCCCTGACGAGCGATGATTTTCAATTCATACATCGAGGAACACGGGGACCTGCCTCAGGAATTACTTCTTCGATCAAAATTAATTCTCTTACAAGAAAAGGAAAACTATTCATTGATGGAGAACACTACTCTCTGCCATTATGCATTGGACAATCACTTGAAATCGAATGCGGACAATCAATTAATGTCATTGGAGACCTTGAACTAAAGCAATCCGAACTTATTCAACGATATATTAAAACTTCGTAAAATGGCCCTCAATCAAAGAAAAGCAGTTTACGCCGGTAGCTTCGATCCGCTCACCAATGGACACCTTTGGATGATTGAACAGGGACTCTCGCTTTTTGATCACCTGACCATTGCAATAGGAATCAACCCTGAAAAAAATTACACCTACGGTATAGAAGATAGACTCAACATATTAAAGAAGACTCTTCCTGAAAGTGATAACTTAAATATCGCATATTTCGAAAATTTATACCTCGTCGACTATGCCACTGAAATAGGTGCAAGTTATATACTAAGAGGTATAAGATCTGCCAATGACTATGAATTTGAAAGAGGTATGAGACATACCAATTCTCAACTCAAAAAAGACATCACGACTGTATTCCTGATGCCTCCAAGGGACTTAGCAGAAGTTAGCAGTAGTATGGTAAAAGGCCTCATCGGTCCGGAAGGCTGGGAAGAGCATGTTGCTAAAATGGTACCTGCTCCCGTGTTTGAAGAAATTAAAGCTAAGTATTAATTCATAAAATTCACTTTAAGAATCTGATTATTGATGCAGGTTAGATACCCAAATCTATAAAAAAGTATAATCCGATCAACTAAAGCAATCATCTCGAAAAAATGCGCTTAAAAAGAAAATATATGAAAACGCACCTCACCCGTCCTCGCAAGGGAGGGGCCGCAAAGCGTCGACGCCAAAATGATCAAAAAAAGAGATTAATTGCTCTTGGCGTTGGTGAAGAAAAAGTGCAGAAAATGAGCCCTAGGGATGTTCTTACGATGCTCAAGTACCCTGCTAAGATTAAAGGGTAAATTTTTAACTTGTTCTTAGGATTAACAAAATAGCCTTAGGCTAAGTAGATTCTATATCGAATCTAAGCAATAGTATCAGAAAAACCCAGAGCTATTATTTCCCAGTGTCAGGGTCTACTGGAGCTTGTAAAAGATCCGACAATTCAGCGGGCATGTTACTTGGGCTAATACCGTTAAATAGTTTAGCTATGCCATGAGCTTCCTTTTGCATTATAAAGTTCTCTGAAAAGTTAGGCATCCTTTTTATTAACTTCATTGAAGAAATCATCGCTCTCAATGCAAGACCCCTTTCCTGCCCATAATTAATAGTGAAGGCACGAGAATAATCAGTGAGAGCCTTTGAGCGCATAATGCCAATCTGGCTTGAAAGCTTTTGTCTCGCTTCAAGAGTCTCATCGGACTCAGGGTCAAGTTCACTCAACTCCGTACTAAGAGCATTCGATAGTTCGTCAGTTGATTTTGCCCGTAAAAAAGCAATCTGTGCCATGTGATGCACATTAATCTCAGGCTTTAGAGGAAGTTCATTCGGAGCAACCGTAAAGTCTCCCACACCAGGAATTTCAGACTCCTTAATCTCATATGCCTCCATCATTAAATTTAAAGGCTTCCACTTCCCTTCTACCAAATGAGACCATCCCTGAAAGAGTCTGATCTGGTCTTGCCATTTAGCGCCTAAATTTACTCTTTGCACCCTCAGGTAAGGCTCCATCATCGCACTGAATTTGCCTGTCCTCCTCAAACACTCCATATAGTAAAATACTGCCAGCGCACCAATCGTGTCTTGCATTAGGGGATGTTTTGACTGAGCTAGCCCTTTGTAATTCTCCATTGCCTCCGCAAAAGCAGTAATACCACCTGAATAGTCATTACGATTCCATAACTCCATGGCTTCTTTCCAGTCATCGGGCTCTCTCCATGAAATTTCATGGATACTGGTCAATGAATAACCGGCTGGAGCAGAACCATTTTCAAACTGACTAATGTATAAATTGTTATCGTCAGCTTTTGTCACATAACCTGGAAAGTCTTGTTTGTTTTTACCCATTGTGACAGTTGCCGCAATCGGTTTAGCAAAAGAATCCGCAGAGATTCCTAAGGAAAGGAAAATTAGAAGGAAAAATAGGTTAGTGTAGTTCATCATTTAAGTGGCTTGTGGTGATAGTATATTTAGCAACACACTAGACAGTCAGCTATCAATTGGTGAAAGGATCCTTATCTGTCTTTTTACGAAAATCTTTCTCCACCGCAATATATATTTGTCTTAAAGTTTCATATTCTGTCGGAAATTGATCAAAATATAGGGCCCACTTAAATCCACTTCTCATAGCCAACTCATAAGCCTCTTTCTGTTTACCTCGCTCATATTGAATTTCTGTAGCGCGAGCCACTGCAGGTATTGCATATTCTATTCTAGATGAATACTTTCCAAATACATTTGCATACGCATTAAGAGCTTCGGGCAATTTGCCCTGCTCGTCTCTGGACTTACCTAATAGATACCATGCTTCCGGGCTGTTATTACCGGCCCATTTTTTATTTTCAATAAATTTAAACCACATCTCTTCTGCTTTGAGCCAATCTTTCTTCTTTGAGTAGTAAGAGGCTCTTTCATAAGCTGATTCACCTGCAATTCTCTTATCTCCTGTATTTTGTATGACCCAGTCAATATTCTTTAAAGCCAGTTCGTCCTTACTACGATCGCTCCCATTTAAATAAATTTTGGATAATGCATTATAAGCAAAATCCTTTGCTTCTACTCCGGGCCTCTCCACAATTTCATTGAACCAAGGAACTGACTGGGCCGGGCTACTCATCCCTAAAAACCCTCCTATCCTTGCAAGAACATAAGGAGCCAACACCTTCTTATCAAAACTTTTAAGTTCCGTAAATGCAGTATTTATTTCAGCGGTAGCAATAGCAGGATCATCTTTTTTAATTTTTTCTAGAATATCAACTCTAGAAACTAAGAGCCAAGCCAGAACAGCCTGCGGTTGATCTGGCTTGGTAGCCATATCTTTTAATTTCTGTATAGTTTTCTGTTCGCCGAATAATTTAATTGATACATTTCCAAACTTCGTGACAGCCTTTTCTAGATCGGCATTCTCCTGCCGACCAAGCTGGTCAATTATACTTTCCATTTTATCCAAACCCTCCTGACCCCTTCCGACAGACTCGTGAATGAGAGCATTTAAAGCATTAGCAACTACTTGAGGTTCAAGGAAATTACCAGGATAACTATCAACAAATTCATCATAATAGACTGCAGATTCCTTATATTTTTCCAGAGAATTTGCGACAACTACAAGCTGACTTAACGACTCGGCAGCAACTTGATAATGCCCCGATCTTTCAGCCAATGCCTTACCTTTGGTATATGATTCTTGAGCAGCCGGCCACTCTTTCTTTGCCTGCAAAACATCACCCCGCAAATTCAAACTGCGATCATAAACGTCACTGCCTGGATGACGTTGTTCAATTTCATCAAGTTTTGCAAGGCACGCATCCATTTCATCGATCGCAAAATGGCAGGTTGCCCTATCCAAAATCGCAAAAGGTCTTAAAGATGATTGAGGATAATCCTTTAACCATTTTTCCAAGAGTGGGGATGCCACTGCCCAATTAAGAAGTTTTACTTTATTAGCTCCACGATAGTAACTCGATTCTTCCAGGAAACCACTCTTTGGATACTTTTTTACATGCTGCTCAAGGATCTCGTCGGCTTCTTCATATTGCCCATCGTAGTAATAAGAACCACCCAAGCAAAAAAGACAAAGATCTTGTTGAGGACTATCATCTAGCAGCTTGGGCAGGATACTGACAGCAATCTCTATGCATCGTTCATAGTCTCCCCGCCTGAACAACTGCTCCATAAGCATACTCTGAACATCAGGCTCTAATTCGTGACCAGGGTACTTATTTAAGAAATTCATCCCGTGATGCTGTGCTGAAAGCAAGTCTCCGATGGAAAATGCGCACCTCGTAGCATTATATACAAGGTCAGGATGAAGATCCTTTTTGCCATCCAATGACCTAGCAATTGGATAATTCCTTGTCATGTAATCGAAAACGGCAAATGCAGCACGAAAACTATTGTTCTTTTCGTAAATAAATGCCAAGAGCCTTAGAGCTGCTATATCGACTGTCGTACCTCCAGAAATCTTAGCTTCATATTTATCAATCTCTTCTTGTATATTTTTTCTTCTTTTCTCTGACTTTTCAAAAGACATTCTGTCCTGAAGTTCAGAAATAACGTCTTCGGTCCGAGGAACGAGCGTAAAAAATCGAAGAGCTAAGGCATCAAGATTTTTCTCACCACTCGAAGCATCCTGAGCAAGCTTAAGGGTCCTCTCGTTGAATTTATACTTGTAGCTGTCATGAGGTGAATACCGAAGGGCCGCGTCATTTTTATCCATGAAAGCAATACCGTCAACTGGCAGAGTCTTTTCAATCCACTGATTGGCAAGATCAAAGAACGCAAGGTGTAACATTCCTTTTTCGCGCACCCTTAATTTAGAATGATTGTCATATACCTTTTGAATTTTCTCAGTCGCTTCTGCAACATTACCTAACTTCGCATGGCAAACCCCCATATTAATGTAGAGTTCAGCGCCTGAGTAAGTCCCCTTCTCAGGTTTATCCCTGATGAATCTGTCGTATATTTTTAATGCCCCTTCGTATTTTTCTGCGCCTTGTTCAGCCGTTCCCCACCGGTACAAGGCCTGCTTATGATAATGGTTCCGAGTACTTGGAATTCCCTCAGCTAGCTTGTTTGGAAAACTTTTGTATGTAATCTCAAACTGTCGTGCCGCTTCCGGATATTTTTTTAATTGTATCTGACAAAGACCCAAATGATAGTGGAGCAGACCAAATGCCGGCCCATAATACTTCATGGCATCTTGACTATGGTCACTGATAACAGACTGCAGAACACTTGAAGCTTCTGTCCATTTTCCCTCTTCCATGAGTTGAACAGATTTACGATAATTATCATCAACTGGATTCTGAGCCTCTGAATTCTTTATGTTGAATATAAAAAAGCTTAGGCTGAAAAATATGTGTAAAGTAATAATTCTGTGGTAACGCATACCTTGTTTTTCGATGGAGGGTTTAGGCTCAATTGAGTCTTAACAATTTATAATAAAAGCATGAAAAGTATACCTCAGATGAACGCTTTGTTAAAAGGGGTTTTTACCTATCTTTTAAGAAACCTATTCATTTCCAGTTTAAGTTTATTAGCTTCGCCTATTAAACGAAGAATCACTAAAAAGATTAGGTAAAGGCAAAGTTATTCTTCTTCGTCCCGAAAACCTGTCATGGTGATATTTTTTATCTTTGCTGATGCTAAAGCGTTAACAACGTCTATGAAACGTTGCGTTTTACCTGCATCATCTGCAGCCACAATGACCATCGGTTTACTACCACTACTATCAGCTAGTTGTTTGTATTCCTTTAAGAGGGTTCGCAGTTTAGGTAATCGATCCGCTCCTTTGGCCCCGCTAGTTGGAATGTCCTCCCCATCATAAGTGACAAGACCGCTCGGCCCAATAACAATAGCAACAGGATCAATCGGGTCAGGATTTTCTGTCGGAATTTGGGTCGGCAAAACAATGGAAAGATCAGTTTCATCGGGCCTCAATGTGGAAGTAACAAGAAAGTAAATCAGCAGAAGGAAGGCAACGTCAACCAAAGATGATATATCCAGTTCTGGATCCTTATCCGCTTCCTGTCGGTATTTCCTTTTTCGTGCCATACCAATTAATCAAACTTTCCAGTTTTTAAAGACCCAAAGACGACCTTATTAATACCTCCCAGTGCCGCCGCCTTGGTCACTTTTTTCACATCTCTAACCGACGCATCGCGGTGTGATCTAAGTAAGAGAGAAGGCTCAGTTCCGGTATCCTTATACCTATCATTCCAGGCGGTGACTCTCTCAGTTATTTCGTCTTCAGTGACTGTCACTTTACCATCACCGGCAGTAAATGTTCCATCTGATCGGATATTAAAAATGATACGTCCTTTGGCATTCTGCGGACGGACAGACTCATCAGCAACTGGTGGTTTAATCTCTGCATCCACTTTTACAGTCACCATTCTTGAAGCGACCATGAAAAAGATCAGTAAAAGAAAGACCATGTCAATCATGGGTGACATATCCATCCTTGCATCATCTTCCTGATGCTCCAAAACGGACTGGAGTTTGGATGAGGCCATTCTATTCTTATTCCAGTACTGGTATTTTCTATTTATTTAGAAGAAAGAAAGATCACCGTTCTTCTATTATGCCTGAAATCCTTCAGGTACTTTAGCCATGGCCTGATCTGCATTAACAGCTTGATAACTAACATCTAACATCTCAGACAAGTCGCTATGACAACTAGCAACCAAATCATTTAGCTTATTTCTTAAGAGAAAAAAGAAGAAAATCGAAGGAATCGCAATGAGCAACCCTGAAGCCGTTGTCACCATCGCAAGTCCAATGTCACCAGCAAGAGTCGATGGGTCAGCTTGACCTTCAGCAGCAAGCGTATTGAATGCACCCATCATACCAACAACCGTTCCCAACAGGCCCAACATAGGGGCTATCTGACCAATGACTCCAAGATAACCGATCCATGTTAAGTGTCCACGATTCTGGGTTACTGTGAATTCTGCAATAGCATCTTCTACATCTTCTCTTCCGAGGCTCTCAGTGTCTGTCGCGTCAACATTTGGTAAGGCCGCTGCAACCATCATCCCTAAGTAAGTAGGACTCGTTGATGCAACTTCAATGGCACTGCGGACACGACAATTTGACATATGATCATGAAGACTTGCCTTAAGGTCAGGAGGATTAAACTTGCTCTCCGTTAATTGAATGAAATTGTATACAACAAGAGCCACCATCGCAACAGAAGCGAGAATCAAAGGAACCATCCACAACCCTGCATCCAAAACATTATCAAGCATGTTTTTCTTTGCCACAGGCTCTTCCGCATCAACTTCATCTTGTGCCAAAAGCTCAGGAGCGGAATAAAAGAGGAAGGTTAGGACAGCAAGAAAAGCTGCGAAAATATAAAATTGTCTGCCTGGCAGTGGCAGCTTGTGATTTAAGGGAGATTTAATCATGGGTTTATTTTGCTTAAAAAGTCTTATCAACATTTTTTGAGAATCAATAGAATATCTAAAATATGCAATTGCTCAAATCACAAATTTGCACTGTTTTATTCAAAAAACAACTATTTTGAAGCGTTAAGTGAAACTAACAGATAGGATATTATAGGCCATTAATGATATTAGTTACTGAAGGCATTAATTTATCAGCCATCTCACTGGCTCCTAAATCAGTCACGTCGGTTTCACTAAGAAAATGCTCAACAGTTTGTGGAATTCTACCATAAAGGTTAACCCATTCTATTCCATTTTGGCCGCAATAATTAGAGGCTTCTTTATAAAATCGTTTTAACTCAAGAGCAATCGCTTCCGGTCTAACACGATGACCAGAACTTTTACCAGGAACAGGCTGAGTTGAGAAATAAACAGACGTCATTAAAGAAAGTTCATCCTTCCCAAGATTTGGGCTATGAATGGATGGCTCACCTACGACTAATAGTTTACAGCCATTCTTAGTCGCTGATTTCGAGAAAGCTTTAATCCCATCAACAAATTCATTCAATGGATCATGGTCTTCTCGTTTAATATAATCTAATTCAGGGCATGATTTATAATATAACCGGTCACGAAAAAGAAGGTCCCTATGATAGTTCGGAACATTCAACGGCTTCCAAACCTCTTTCAAATGCAGTGTTGTTTTCTTATTGCGCATCAGCCGCATCAAGTGTGAAGCTTTCGCTATTGAATATTTCAATCCTCGGGGAACTCCTTCCCTCAGAACATTGATCCTATCGGAATTATAAACATAATCTCGATGACGCAAAGTGTCTCCGAAACCATAACAACAAATAATAAGATCAGGTTCATACCTTTCAATAATCTTTTCAGCATTAACGAACGAAGGAAGTATCAACTGACTGTTCGAAGTCTTAGCGATTGCTCCAATTTCAATATTTTTTCCAGTTTTGATAGAAATCATGTTGCCTAATTTTCCCCACCAAGCATCCTCAGCTGTTTGAAATACTGTAGTAGTTGCATTCCCTCCAAAGCAAATCACTCGAACAGAATCATCTCTATTGTCATCGAGCCAATTTGTTTTTCTTAATCGGTATCCATCAAAACTATATCGGACATTACTGCTAATACCTGGAATCTCGTTTCTAAGCGTCAACTTTACGCCCGGTTCCATGGCAACAGAGAAAAAAATACGGGCAATAATCTCCAAAAGAAGGAAAATAGATGCTCCAGTACAACCTCCCAAAAAAACTAGTTTAAACCATTTCATATCAATATTCTTTCACTCACTAACACATTTTCTTCTGACTCCTGAAAAATAATAATCTAAAAGAAAAATCATATGAACAGGAGACAATAATCAGTTCAATTCGATAATTTCATCCTTATATTCTCCCGCAGGAAGATCCTTTATCTGCCTTGAGCTATTGTTAACGACGACCGAGCCTCGGAAAATGGTGCCCTTATTAAAAATAATAGGCCCTTTAACCTCAAGTTGTTTGCAATGCAATAAAGAGGGCACTCCGAACTGAGTTGCCAAACTTAATTGGTCAGCTCTGTTATAATAGTCGCCCTCCAAACTAATGATTGGAGGAATTCCTTTCCTTTCTGGCATGAGTTGAATCTGGAAGTCTTCTGTCATTGTGTATGCATCAGACTGCAAAGCAAATAAATCCTCTGAAGTTTTAACAGGAGCGAACCTTGAACGTGGAACCTTCAGTGCAATAGAATTCTCAAAGCATTGAATTGCAGCACCCATAGCCACTTCAAGCTGCAAGACGGGATCAGTGTTAGAATTGGTTGGATCAACTGTCTTTCGATTCCTTATGACGGGAAGTTCAAGAACACCTCCCGATTCCATCATCTGTTCTCTTAATGAATCCAGACGAATCCATATATTATTAGTATTAAAATAGCGATACTTGTGAATATTTTGGAAAGCTTCAGCGTCTCCTTTCTCGCACTGTGCTACTTCTCTTAAAATCAAGGCTCCCGTGTCTTTGTTTTTAGCCAAATGACCTCCCTTCTTATCGGCTTCAGTTCTTTGCGTCACTTCCATTAGAAATGAAGCCCCTGTCTCCTTAAAAATATTTAGGATTTCAAAATCAAGTGTTGCCCCAAGGTTATCAGAATTGGATA
>JABSSR010000193.1 GCA_013213965.1 Verrucomicrobiales bacterium
CGGACTCATTGTTGCCTATGCAGTAAGATTCATGACTCCGGCACTGGCTCCTATTGAAGCAGGCATGGAGAGAATTAGTTCCAGTATGGATGAGGCATCAGCATTACTCGGGCGTTCGAGTTGGGGAGGATTTTTCCGTGTGCATTTACCGCTTCTGAGATTGCCTTTGCTTGGTGCATTGATTGTTTTATTTGTTGATGTACTTAAGGAATTACCTCTGACATTGGTCCTTCGGCCGCCTAATGTTGAGACTTTGGCTACGACGTGTTACGGATTGATTCAAAAAGAGGAAAGGATCGCTGATGGCTCACTCCCGGCCTTGATTTTAGTTGTTGTCGGAACGTTGGGTGTCTTGGCTTTACATGGTTTAATTCGTCGACGAACTGTATATTAATAAAAGACGATGTCGGAGTCCCTTATAGTAGAGGAAATAACTAAAGTTTTCCCGCGGACCAAACGTCCAGCATTGGACAAGGTATCAATTTCATTAGGTGATGGTGAAATAATGGCATTGGTAGGTGAGAGCGGCAGTGGGAAAACAACCTTGCTAAGAATTATAGCTGGGCTCGAACAGCCAGATAGCGGTAAAGTTACCATTGGTGGTGAGATCGTGTTTGGATCTGAGTCGAAAACTGTACTGCCAGAGGAGCGAAATATCGGATTCGTTTTCCAAGATTATGCTCTATTTCCTCATCTGAATGTAGAGAAAAATATTTTGTATGGATTACACAAGATTACCCGGAAAGCCGAACGCCAAGAGAGGGCCGTTTATATTATTAGTTTGGCTGGACTTGAAGGGCTAGAAAAGCGATTTCCACATGAACTTTCTGGAGGTCAACAGCAAAGAGTTGCTCTTGCTAGAGCCTTGGCGCCCAAACCTAATTTCATTTTACTTGATGAGCCTTTTAGTAATCTTGATCCTGTTCGTAAAGAGACGCTCCGTGATGAGTTAAGAACGATAGTGAAAGAAAGTGGTATTTCTGCACTCATTGTGACACATGATACGCGAGATGCTCTTGTTGTTGCAGATACACTGGCAGTTTTAAAAGAAGGAAAATTACAGCAAGTTGGTAGTCCTGAGCGCGTATACTTTCACTCTACAAGTGAATATACAGCAAGTCTTTTTGGGAAAGTTAACCGGATCCCTTGTCAATTATTGGAGGGAGAGAATGCGCCTAGTGGAGTTTCAGAAATTCTAGTTAGACCGGCTGATCTTGAAATAACTAAGGATTCTTCGGGTGATGGACACATTGTTGGAAAAGTTGTTTCTTCCAATTTTAGAGGTGATTTTCATGAAGTGACTTTGGAGTGTAGTGCCAGTTCTTCAGAATCTGATAACGTCACAAATGTAACGATTTATGTGGGTCCGGAGCGCAGTCTGCAATTGGGTGATACTGTGACCGTAAAACGATTGAGTCGATCTGACTCTTAGTCAGGTACATTTTATTGATTGTCTAAAGGAGATAAAATTGTATTATGTTTCAACAAGATGCCTATAGCCTATTATATAGTTCTTGAATTCGTTGGAGATGAATTCCTTCAGGCTTAGTTTTGAGTAACCATTCCAGATCCGATTTCGCATTTTCTTCCTGCTTATTTTGTATATTTAATATTGCTCTACTTAATCGTTCTTGAGGATCATTTGGATCTATTTCAATGAGCAAATTTACATAATTTAAAGCATCTTCGTATTCCTTATTATCTATTGTAATTCCTTTAAGATTGTAAATCATTCGTTTAACAATAGATAAGTTGTCGGCCGGTTCGTATTCACTCGCTTTCCCGATTCCTAGTTGATCTTGTACGATTTGATCCGCTTCTTTTGTACTGATTTGTTTCCCGCCATTAAAAGGATCAATAATTTTCCGTTCTCCTTGTTCTTGGTGGAAGACGACAAAATGCCCAGGAAGGCCGAGTCCTTTTAATTCGACATTAATTCTCGAAGCCAGTTCTATAAAGATTACCGAAAGGGTTATGGGTATCCCTTCTCTGTCATCAATGACTTCGTTCAAGTAGCT
Source organism: Verrucomicrobiales bacterium (assembly GCA_013213965.1). Lineage (GTDB taxonomy): Bacteria > Verrucomicrobiota > Verrucomicrobiia > Verrucomicrobiales > DEV007 > EC70. The sequence continues at coordinate 2,019 of JABSSR010000193.1, forward strand.
ATTTGAACGGTTATAGTAATCTGTTCTGCTACCATGGTAACCATTATCCTCGAAGAGATATTTACTAATGGCCTTCACTTTCTTCTCTTCACTGTCTGCTGGATCAATGATTCCCTTAATATCGGTAGCCATACGATTGATTTCACTATGATATGCTTCAATGTCGAGCTCTTGGTTGTCATGTTGAGCGATCAGGAGAGCGCAAAGAGTAAGGTCTGATTTAATTCCTTTATCCAGTTCCTTTATCAGTTTCTTTGTAACGTGTTCACGATGGACCCGGTCGTGGATTATCTTTAATGAATTGGCCGTTTTATTGAGTTCTTTGATTCTGTTTTGCAGGAGTAATTTGCTGGCACTTATGTCAGTTTTTAATTGTTTTATTGCTTCATTATTAATTGGATTTTGTATTAACAGGTCAATTTGTTGGGTTAATTCTTTGACTGTCTTATTTGGTGTTGTCTTTGGTGAAAGTTCTTTACCAAGTTCGAAATGTTTAAATTCTGCTTCGGTTGAACGAAATTTCGCCAGCCCTACTTTTCCTCCGCGCAACACGGTATCGTTCAATTCACAGATCTTTTCTCCATTTAAATAACCAATTATTTTTTCTTCCTCTACCCTGATCCGGAGTCTGTTCCATTCCTCAGAACGATATGATTCACTGGATACTTGATCTAATATTGACCAAGATAAAACATCTGGACCTTCGAAACGTGTTAAGCGCATGTTTCCTTCACTAGGATAGAAGCCATAGTGTTTGTTTTTTCCGTCTGCTTCAAATATCAGACCTGCTGCGCCCTTTTTGCCGTTTAGCTTAACTTCGACTTTTACTTCATAAGGAATTTCAGGAATTTCTTTCTGAAAAATACATATTGATCGTCCACCAAATCCATTCCCAGGTTTTGTCACCATAATTTTTCCTGCACGTTGTTTCCAATTAGCACCCATGATTGGTTTCCAAATTGCTGAATTTAGTTGACCTATTGTCAGCCAATTTTCCATGGCTATTTTATTTGGTTTTTAAAGGAGTCGCATGAGGCTTTGAATGGGAATGGCAAATCCAAGGTTTTCGGTAATTGCTGATTTCATATTTAGAATTCCATGAACATTCCCCTTTGTGTCCATCAGCGGCCCACCGCTATTGCCGGGCTCAATTGGTATTGCGATTTGGATCAAGGAAGAGCCTTCGATTTCTCTTAGCCCGGAAATGATGCCGCGAACCACGCTGAATTCCAGACCCTGAGGATTACCCATGGCGATAACTTCAGTTCCTTGTTTGGCAGTGTTCTCTTTAGCGAGTTCTAGTGCAATTAAATCCTTTGCTGCTATTCTAAGAATTGCCAGGTCAAGTTTTCGATCCCAAGCAAAGATTTCATTCACTTCATATTCTGTACCATCAGCAAAACGGACGCTTATTGGTCTAGATTCACCAATGACATGTGCGCATGTGGCAATTAAACCATCCTTGGAAATGACAAATCCTGTACCGGTGCCTGAAATTTTGCCATCCCTGCCCTCCTGAGAAATGACGACTATTGATGGACGTTTATCCTTCGCTAATAATTCTGCTGTTTTATCTTCGGCCTTTATTGCTGGCAATTCATTGAGGCCAAAAGGGTCTTTGGTTTCATCCTGTGCAATACAATTTAAAGAACATGTTAGATATATTATAAGAATTACATGCTCCAAAAATCTAACCATATATGATTCTAGACCAAGGAAGCGTTCTGTGCTAGTACAGACAGCGAGCAGCTTAAATTTTATAATTTAGAGGCCGTTTCTAGGATTATTTCTTCAGTTATTTTCCAGTCAATGCATTTGTCGGTGATGGATTGGCCATAAGTTAATGAGCCGACTGGTTGAGGAAATTTTTGGCTGTCACCTACAATATTTGATTCCAACATTGCCCCGATAATGTTGTTATTCCCGTTAATCCGTTGAGAAACAATGTTTCTGAATACATCAGGTTGATTCTCATGATTTTTCCCTGAATTGTCATGACTAGCATCAATCATTATTGCTGGTTGGAGTCCCTTTTCTTTTAATTGATTGGCAGCGGTTTGAATATGTGCAGCTTCATAATTTGGTCCATCTTCTCCTCCGCGGAGTATTATATGGCAGTACGGATTTCCGTTAGTAGTAACTGCAGATGCAATTCCTTCTTGGCTGATACCAAGAAATGTTTGAGGACTCGTTGCCGCTTTTATTGCATTGACTGCCGGTACAATGGATCCATTCGTGGCATTCTTAAATCCAAGAGGCATAGATAGACCTGACGCCATTTGTCTGTGGGTTTGAGATTCTGTGGTACGTGCACCAATGGCAGACCAACAAATTAAATCGGCAATGTATTGAGGTGTTATTGGATCAAGAAGTTCAGTAGCGGTAGGCACTCCACAATCAATTACTTGGCTAAGGAATGAGCGAGCAATCCGTAATCCTCCTGGGATGTTATCGGTGCCATCAAGTTCGGGATCCATTATTAAACCTTTCCAACCAA
>JABSSR010000194.1 GCA_013213965.1 Verrucomicrobiales bacterium
CATCGTTTTTTCTTGAATAGAAAAGTCTTTTCGAGAGACTGGATTTTATGAAGAGAAGAAATTTCCTTAAAACCTCAGCGGCCAGTGCATTGGCTGCACCTACTATCGTCCCTTCCTCGGTCCTAGGAGCCAACGCTCCAAGTAATCGTATCACTCTCGGCCTCATAGGTTGTGGGGGTCAAGGCACCGGTGACCTGCGGAACCTGATGAATAAGACTGGTACTCAGGCCATCGCCGTTTGCGACCCTGACAAGAATAACATGAACCGAGCCAAGGATCATGTGAATAAGCAATACGCAAAACAGACAGAGAGCGGCGAATACAAAGGATGTGAAACGTTTTCAGACTATCGTGACCTATGTGCAATGAAAGAGCTTGATGCGATCATTGTGGGTACCCCGGATCACTGGCACGCACTGGCAACACTCGAAGCACTTCGAAACAAGAAAGATGTCTATTGTGAGAAACCGATCACTCACCTCTTTGCTGAGGGTCAGGCCGTTTATAAAGAAGCGGCAAAACAAAAGGCAATATTTCAGGTAGGATCACAGCAACGCTCAAGTTCTCGTATGCGAGTCGCTGCCGAAGCCGTCATGAACGGACATCTGGGTAAAATCAAAGAAGTTAAAGTTGGTCTTCCCACGGGCGGAGGAACTGATGAAGAAGGTAAGGAAGCTCAACCTATTCCAGATCATCTTGACTATGATCTCTGGTGCGGGCCGAGCCGACTACTTCCATACAATTCGAAACGCCTTCACTGGAACTGGCGCTGGTGCCTCGACTATGGTGGCGGACAGTTAATGGACTGGATCGGACACCACAATGATATTGCTCACTGGGGATTGGAGATGGACAAGAGTGGTCCGATCAAAGTCGAAGCCAAAGGATTCCGTTACCATGGCAAGGGCATGTATGACCAGCCTCTCGATTACACTGTCGTATCTGAATATGCTGGAGGGTACACAGTGACTCTTTCTAACAAACACAAGATGGCAGGTGGTCGAAACATGGGCACTGAGTGGCACGGTGAGAACGGTTGGATCTATGTCGACCGTGGCAGAATTGATGCTTCAGATAATCTTAAGCAACTCATAAGGGAAAGCAATGATCGTGGATCTAAGAAGGCTTACAAGTCTGAAGGCGGACATCACCAAAACTTTATTACAGGTGTTCGTACTAGAAAAGAATGCATCTGTCCTGCTGAGACCGGACACCGTTCAGCTACTCCGGGCCATATCGGATACGTCTCCGACAAGCTCGGCCGCGCAATCAAATGGGATCCGAAAAAAGAAGAGGTCATTGGAGATGCTGAAGCCGAAAAGCTATTAAAAACAGTCAATTATAGAGGAGACTGGAAGTTCGGCTAAGCTAACTATATCATTATATTTAAATAACAAGGGCCCGTCATCTTAATAGGTGACGGGCCCTATTAGTTAAAAAGAACAGTACCTTATTTATTCCAGCCGTTCTCCTTAGTAAGAGCTTTCATGGCTCCAACACTAGGGAGATCAGCAAGCAAAATTTTGTGATTCCATTAATCTTAAGGGCTTATCTTTTCCTTTTTTAGTGACTGCGTAAACATTACAATAAATACGATACTTGGTTAAATGAAATTGTTCGTTCCCATTTTAATTCTCTATGCCCTGTGCCGAATCGGAATCACTATAGCTGAGGCTCAGGCTACTGAGCATACTGCTTACCAGATTAAGAACGGAATCGTTGGGAATCAGGAATTTGGTGGAGCGCTCGGGATGGACTTTATTGTCAACAACGAAATCACCGTGAACAAGCTTGGAGCATTCGACAGCGGTTCTAATGGAATCAGTATGCCTGTCATCGTGCAACTTTGGTCCCGTAACGATGGTGGCAGCCCGAACAACCCGAACGATGATACCGGCAAAGAATTAATGGTATCAGCAACGTTCGCCCCTGGCGATGATGGCCATGCTGTCAAAGGAAGCAGGTTCAAGGATCTTGATTCTCCGGTTGTGCTTTCGAATGGAGCTTACACAATTGTTGCCTATGGTTACGGCTCCAATGAACCCAATTACAATCTAGGTGGTTCTCAGGGAGAACCAAGAGGCTTAACGACAGTTGATTTGCAGGAGATCACTTTTGTCGGGTCGTCCCGGTATGGATCATTGGCTGAAAATGGATTGTTCCCGGACACGCCGGACAACGGACCAGTTAACCGATACGGCGCAGGAACGTTCACTTTCCTAGTAAATGACGGAGACAATGACGGAGATGGTATGCAGGATGATTGGGAAGATTCTAATGGGCTTGACAGGAACGACCCCAACGATGCTGACGGGAATCCAGACAGTGATGGACTCACTAACTTGCAGGAGTTCAAACATGGAACTGACCCGAACAGTTCTGATTCCGACTCAGATAGTTTGCCTGACGATGTGGAGACAAACTCCGGTATCTGGGTGAATTCAGAAGACACCGGCACTGATCCAAACGTGTCCGATACCGATGGAGACGGATTATCGGACGGGGTCGAACACAATACCGGGACCTGGGCCGGGCCCCTTGATCCTGGGACTAACCCGAATGTGTCTGACAGTGACGGGGACGGAATCACTGATGGAACAGAGAACCCAGAACTTGCTTTCCTGGGGACTAACCAACCGGGAACTGATCCGAATAAATCAGATAGCGACGGGGACGGCCATAGTGACGGCAAAGAGGTGTCCGTCGGTAGCGACCCGACTGACTCGGAAGTTATGCCTGCAGCAACGGAAACATCAAATGCTATCGTGATCAATGAGATCCATTACGATCCAGAAATTGCCAACTTGCCTGCAGAATTCATCGAAATTCATAACCAGAGTAATGAGGCTGTGAATCTAATGGATTGGAAGTTTACTCAAGCCATAGAGTTCACTTTTCCTGACGTTTTGCTTCCTCCGGGCGAGTATTTGGTCGTTGCTCAGAATCCGGACACGATACTTGCTGAATATGGAACCAATTCGCTGGGCCCTTGGCAGGGCAAGTTATCCAATGAAGGCGAAAGGATTGTTCTTGAGGATGCGGCAGGTAAGAAGATCGATGAAGTTGATTACGGCGTGAACTTTCCGTGGCCTACTGCGGCTCAGGGTGAAGGACCATCGATGGAATTGATACACCCTTCACTGGATAACGATCTCGGGGGTTCCTGGCGCAGTGCGTCGACGGGCTACAGTGGAACACAGCAAATTTTTGTTCCTCCGAACGACGTGGGTTGGAGATTCCGCAATGGACGAACTTTGCCTAGCGTGGATGCTAACGGTCGGAAGTGGTTTGAAAATGGTTATCAGGAAACTAATGATGGCCAGTGGATCGACGGACACACTCCGATCGGATTCGGTGACGGCGATGATGTTACTGTTATCAGTGATATGAAGTCAGGTTATATCAGTGCATTTTTACGTTACGAGTTCAGTTTGTCACCTGACAGCGCTAGCCTAAGTAGCTTAGTCTTGCGTGCTTATTTTGACGACGGATGTGTGGTTTACATTAATGGAAAAGAAGTGCAGCGGTTCTCACTATCTGGCGGTAATATTCCCTTCCCGCCTCCTTCTGGGTTTGCTAAAAATCACGAGGCGTCTTGGGAGGAAGTTGTACTTACCGGGACCGCTTCTTACTTGCTTCCTGGCACCAACACTCTGGCCATTCAATTCATCAATTCATCAATCGGGAGCAGCGACGTTTCAATAGACGCTGAACTGCGCACACCTCCTTCTGGTGTGCATGAGTTGAGGGATCCGAGTCCAGGGGAGCCTAACGCGGTTTTTGCGTTCAGCGCACCTCCACAAATTCGTCAGGTTGAGCACACACCGAAAGTTCCCGTGTCCGGTCAGAACACGGTGATCACTGCAAAGATCAGTGACTCTGACAGCGTCAAGTCAGTAACACTCCAGTATCAGATTGTTAGTCCCGGAAGCTACATCCGTCTGACCGATGCAAAGTATGAATCGGAGTGGACTGATTTAGTGATGCTTGATAATGGTTTGGGCAGTGATGAGGTCGCGGGAGATTCCCGTTATACAGCCGTTATCCCAGGTGAATTGCAGAAGCACCGCCAATTAATTCGTTACCGAATTAGTGCCGTTGACGGATTAGGGGCGCATGTCCAGGTTCCGTATGACGATGACCCGCAACCGAACTTCGCTTACTTCTGCTACGATGGCGTACCTCCATGGACAGCGGCGAATCGACCCGGAGTGACTCCTAAAGTGACATTTAGCAGTGAATTACTCGAAAAGATTCCTGTTTATCATCTCATTGCAACTGGTCCCGATATTGCCAGTTGCCAGTTCAATCAGAGTTCCCGCAACACTCGGTTTTTAGGAACAATGGTCTATGAAAATGAAGTCTATGACCATATGGAATTTAATATCCGTGGTCAGTATTCGACCTACCGGACAGGCAAAAACAAATGGCGTTTCCGTTTCAAGCGTGGACATCACTTTCAGGCCCGAGATAATTTCGGAAAGAAATACAAGAGCCGCAGGAAGAATATTAAGGCCAATGGAGGCACTGCCCCTTGGACTTACGTGAACCGGGGGATGGCCGGGGTCGATGAGTGCCTCTCATACCGGCTTTTTGAATTGGCCGGAGTTCCTTCGAGCAGGACCAACTACTTTCATTTTCGAGTCATCGACAATGTCACCGAGGCAAATCCGAACAATCAATACGACGGAGACTTGTGGGGCCTCTACTTCAGCATCGAAGTGCCTAACGGTCGCTTCCTTGAAGACCGCAATTTGCCTGACGGTAACGTATACAAGCTGGAGGCTCCTCTCCTGCAACACAATCAAGGTGCTTATGAACCGACCGGACCAGACGACGTAAACGAGATTCGCAGGAACATGACCACTTCCCGCTCTGAGAAATGGTGGAGGGACAACGTCGATCACATTACTTATGGGCGGTATAAGGGCGTGGCCGAAGCCGTTACCCATTATGACCAGCGCGAAAGTCAGCAGGGTTATTATTACCACAACCCTGAAACTAATCAGTGGGTCTTGATGCCGTGGGATCTCGACACCATGTTTCAACTGACGCACAAATACTATACATGGGACAGGTTCCGGCTCTGCATAAGTTCCCGCTATCCGAAGAACTTTCTTGAAGCAAAGAACGAGCAAAGAGAAATCCTTGACCTGCTGTTTAACGAAAAAGCAGTCAGCACCGTCATGAGTGAGTTCATTGATATCATCAATACTCCGGGACAGGCATTGACTTGGTCGGACGTCGATCAGTTTGTTTGGAATTATAATCCGAGGACTCCCAGTTTTTTTAAGGGATCCTACAATCGGAAGACTGGGAGTTCGGACCCGGCAAGTGTTAGATATACAAGGACACTGATCTCCGCGGATCACGAAGGGCAGATGGATTACATGCGCAAGTTCATGCAACCTGGCGGGCACGGTTATGATAGACTTGTCGCGGAAGCGTCCGATACTCGAATCCCAAACAAACCCGAAATCACTTATACGGGGTCGGCAGGGTTCCCGGTCAACGATTTACGTTTTAGCTCCAGTGCGTTCCGAGACCCGAACGGTAATTCAACGTTTGGAGCTATGGCGTGGCGTGTCGCTGAGGTATCGGATCCCTCCGCACCGGGTCATGATCCGGTTAACGTTCAGCCCTACGAAGTGAATGCTTCCTGGGAGAGTGGTGAACTGACAGTATTTGGTGCCGACGTCATTGTGCCCTCAAGCATGATTGCTGCGGACCGCACCTACCGGGCTCGTGTGCGCCACAGAGACAATAGTGACCGTTGGAGTCACTGGTCGGAACCTCTGGAGTTCACTGCCACGTTACCTGACATCAAAGCCTACCTCGAAGGACTGGTCATCAGCGAAATCATGTATAACCCGGCAACTGGAGGAGATTTGGAGTTTATCGAAATTATGAATGTTGGTCCGGACACACTTAACTTAAGTGATTTAAGATTTACCAAGGGTATCGATTTTGATTTTTCTGGTTCCTTAATAACTGACATTGCTCCCGGAGCACGGGTCCTAATAGTGCGTGATCTTGCGACCTTCGAGGCTCAATACGGAGCCGGGCTTCCAGTCATCGGCGAATACATATCCTCCACTTCAGCAAATCTCAGTAATG
>JABSSR010000195.1 GCA_013213965.1 Verrucomicrobiales bacterium
CTCTTGTCATTTGGGGAGGGGAGTTTGGACGCACTAATTATTGCCAAGGTAAATTAAACGGTAACAATTTTGGCAGGGATCATCATCCACGTTGTTTTTCATTATGGATGGCAGGTGGCGGAGTGAAGGCTGGTACGTCTTATGGAAGCACAGATACTTTAGGATATAATGTCCAGAAGGATCCAGTCCATGTACATGATTTTCATGCTACGATGCTGCAACTGTTGGGGATTGATCATGAAAGACAGACATTTAAGTATCAGGGCCGTCGTTTCAGATTAACGGATGTGCACGGGCGTATTGTGAAGGGTATTCTTGCCTAAGGTCCCATTAATCTCTTACAGGTAAACTCAATTAAGGGGGACGGTGCTTAGTGCTTTTGATTAGATTTAATGACTTTGCGTTTTCCGAATATTGAGGAACCGACACGCACGGAAGTTGATCCTTCTTCAATCGCAACATGGAAATCATGACTCATTCCCATTGATAGGCCTGGTAACTTAATTACATTTATTTGTTCCAGTTCGTCTCTAAGGTTTCTTGCGGCGGCAAATTTGGGCCTGACCTTTTCAGGATCAGGATCAAAGGGTGGGATAATCATTAAACCTTCGATCTCTATCCTGTCGAGCTGTAAAAGTGAATCAAATGATCGGGTTAATTCTTCAGGAGAAAATCCAAATTTTGTGGATTCTCTTGCATGATTAACCTGAACATAAATTGTTGGGAACAGTCCGAGATCACTAGCAATAGTGTTTATTCTTTCGGCGATTTCTAACGAATCAACACTGTGTATTGTTTCTACTAACGGTAGTACTTTTCTTACTTTGTTTTTCTGAAGATGCCCAATGAAATGCCATCTGAGAGAGGAGGGAAGGGAAGGGGCTTTAACTTCAAGCTCCTGTACCTTATTCTCTCCGAAGAGTTTGTGGCCACACTCAACGAGCTCAGATACTGTCTCGGCTGGCCACGTTTTACTTACAGCAATAAGATCAATTGCTTCAGCATCTCGCCCTGAATTCCCTGCGGCACATTCTATTTGAGACTTAATTAGCTCATATGATTCACTAATCGAAGTCATCACTTTGGTAATGCTTTGCTCAATATTAGAAATTATCTAAAATGGGCAAATACTTTAGCGGGTTTGGATTTATGAGCCGTTCTCCTGAGAATTATTGCCTGCAGTTTTGACTTTAGTCGCTCTGATAAGATCCTGAGCAATGTTCAGAGTTTCACGCTTTGCAGGTCCCAGAAAATGTGGAAAATCTGGAGTTTCTTCAGCCAGTTCCTTTTCTTTGTCCTTGGCCCTTCGCATTGATGCATTATCTGGTTTTTTGAAATCATCAGAGGCTTTAACTTCATTGCTGTCGACATTTTCAAGATTCAATCTACTGACCTGATACTTGCCTTTTTCTTTTTCTTCAATTGTAGAGAAAAGTTTTTTGCGTTCTTCGTTCCGCGCTTTGCGTCTTTCCTTTTCTTTTTTGTTTTCCGCGAGTCGAGTATTTATATTTAATGAGACAGTGTTTCGGTCGTTGATTTCCTTATAACGTTTATTGTCTTCAACGATGTAACTAAATTCCTTTTCTGCCTTCACTCGTTCCTGAGATAGTTTATTTAGATTACTTTTCAGTTGAGCAATATCATCCGCTTCAAATTTCATCTCTTTGATGGAATCATGTTTAAGGGCGTTCGGAAGTGCGGATTCACCGGTTTCTAATTCGTCACGGTAAGAAGGAAGAATTATATCAGGTGTCACACCTTTTAGTTGTGTTGAACCTCCTGCTATTCGGTAGAATTTTTGAATTGTTACTTTTAAGGCGCCTGCTCTTTCCTTGGTGTCTTTTGGGAAAATGGCAGGCATGTACTGTTTGACCGGCATAACCGTTTGAACTGTACCTTTTCCAAAAGTGGACTTGTCTCCAACTATTACGGCTCGTCCATAATCTTGAAGCGCAGCTGCAAATATTTCGCTGGCTGATGCACTGCTACGGTCAGTGAGGACTATCATTGGTCCATCGTAAACTGCGGTAGGAACTTTGGATTTCTTGTTAGTGATTCTTCCCTTGCCGTTCTTGGCTTGGACGACCGGCCCTCCATCAATGAAGAGGCCGGTGAGACGAATTGCCTCTTCGAGTGAGCCTCCCCCATTGCTTCTAAGATCAACGACGAGCGCTTCAATGTTCTCTTTTTTCAGGCGTTCCAAGAGCCGCTTAACGTCACCGCTACAGCTAACTGTTCCACGTTCCATGTCAGCATAAAAAGCATAAAGGTTAATCCACCCTATGCGGTGCTTAGCTTTTTCGGAGTCATTGATTTCAATCAGCTCGGCATTTGCTGCCTTGTCTTTGAGTTTGACTTCGTCCCGGACAATGGAAATTAACTTTGTTTCCGCATCGTCGGCCGCATCGGCTGGTATGACCTTGAGGATGACTGTCGTATTTTTTTCTCCCCTGATCATGTCCACTATCCGATTAAGTTTCATGAAGAGTATATCCAACATTTCTTTGTCCTTTCCCTGAGAGACTCCCACTATCCTGTCTCCGATCTGCAATTGCCCTCCTCTGTCAGCGGGTCCTCCCACTACCAGCCCTTGTATCTTGGCTGCACCATCATCCATGCCCAGGAGAGCTCCTATGCCGACTAATTTGTTTTGCATACCTACTCGAAAATTTTCAAGTTCTGATTGGCTGAAGTATTCAGAGTGTGGGTCGTAAACTTGCGACAGAGTTGACAGGAAAAAGTTACACGCTTCTTCCTCATCATTTTCATCAAGAGTTTCCATGAATCGGGTATATCTTTTGAGAATTTTTTCCTTAGGGGATTCCTTGCCATCATCTCCAAGAATATCTTCTAATTTCTTTCCTAGTTCCTTGGCTCGATCACGCTGACGCTTCAATCGCAATTCTTCTTCCAATAATTGTCCTTCTAAGATGTTTTCCCAGAGCTGGTCAGCGGCTTTAACGTCAGCTACCCATGCTGATTTCTTGCGCCGTTTTTCTACTGTCCTGTCACTATTAAATTTGAATTCCTTACTGTTAAGAGTTTCTTCAATTTTCTTTACACGATCAGTTACCCTGTTCACGTAAAGTGCATATATGTCTGTTGCAGGCTTGATTGAACCTTCAAATATATAGTCATCGAGTGTTGTTTTGTACTTTCTTTGGAAAGAATCAATGTCCTTTTGATTGAAATATAGTTTATTAGAGTCAAGAAACTTGATATAGGCTTCCAGAAATTTTTCTGAAACCTCATCTTCAAAATCAGTCTTAGAATAGTGATTGTTTTGTATTAGATTGGCTACGTATTGAGCGATGGTTCCATAGTTCGGAGCGGCGCTTATCGTGGTCAGGAATAAGAAGCTGCCCAAGAGGCAAGAAAATAGTATGGAAAAGGCTTTCCTTTTGATATTCATTGTTTCTGAGGGGTCCACTTAAAGAAGTGACAGAGAATTAGTTGCTTAAAGGTGAATTGTCTCCTATTCAGTCAAAGGTGTCTAATCATTTTAGTCTCAACATTAGTATTAATAATAGCGTTGATTGCCTAGTTTATACCGGGGGCATCTGTGCAACTAATGGATATTTACTTAAAGCGGCAGAAGGATCAATTTTGTTTGATGCGCCAGAAGGTATTTTAGAATGGCTAATCAAGGAAGGTATTGATCCTGAGTTACTTATGCTTACTCATCAGCATTTTGACCATGTCATGGCAGCAGCAGAAGTTTCAGCGCATTTCGACTGTCCGATCTGGGCATTTGCTGAATATGACACTTCTTTGACCCTCGAGAGCCTTTTTCATGATGCCGGCGGCCCAGCGATTAACGTAAAACCTTATCAGATTGACAGAGTCATTACAGAAACCAAGAAAGATGAGGATTTGCACGTCTCAGGCATGCCGGTTCATATCAGTCATGTGCCTGGGCATTCTCCTGACAGTATATGCTTCTATTTTGAGCGGGCCAAGGCACTGTTTGGTGGGGATGTGCTTTTCCAGATGAGTGTAGGAAGGACTGATTTTCCGAATGGAGATATGGACCTCTTAGTTGATGGGATCCGTAAAAAAATATTTCCTTTGGATGATCAAGTCACTGTGTTTCCTGGGCATGGCCCAGAAACTACCATTGGTTTTGAGAAATCGAATAATCCTTTTCTTACCAGTTCCTAAGTTCCCGAATCTTTTTCATCCTCTATAAGGGACCGTGTTGTTTTAGGCCACTTGTAAGCTGAAGCAATGAAGACGATTCCAATTAGAATCATGAACGTTGAGAAGAACTGCCCTCTGGTCAAAGATCCGATATACCCATCCGAAGGTTCACGGAAAAATTCCCCGACGATTCTAAAAACGGCGTAGCCTATAAAGAAAGTGCCAGTAAGGATCCCGTGATGAAGGCTGGGTCCTTTTTTTCTAATGAAGTAAAGAATAATAAATAGAGCTAACCCTTCTAGCAGTGCCTGATAAATTTGTGAAGGATGCCTGGCATTCAGGTATTCACGAAGAATGTCCTGTACTTCTTCATTTTTTCGTGCCGTTTCAATGATATGAGTGTTTCGTTCAAAAGGAAAATTATTAGACATTTCATTTGGATTTAAAGATCCAATGGGCAGTTCAAAAGGACTCAGCTCAATGAGATCTGATCGATTCAAACCATCTGGTGACACGAAGTCAGGTTCGCGAATTTCTTCAGGAAATTGAACTGCCCACGGGACATTTGCTTTTCGACCATAAAGTTCTCCATTAATAAAATTGGCAAACCTTCCGAAGCAGAGGCCAAGTGGCGCAACGGTGCAAAGGTTATCGCCGATTCCTCGCCACCCCACCTTATATTTTCTCGAGTAAATAAAGGTAAAAACGATCAACCCGGCAATTCCTCCATGACTTGCCATTCCCCCTTCGAGAAAATAAAAGAATATTTGAGGACGATTGATAAATTCCTCAAAGTTATAAAGCAGCATGTATCCGAGCCTACCACCTGCCATAGTGCTCAGAGCTCCATAGGTGATAAAGTCTTGAAGTTGTGATTGCTTAAGCTCGGAATATCCTAGCCGGACAAAGCGTTTGAGAAGAAAGTATGCTACTATGAAGGCCGCAACATAAGCCAGTCCATACCATCTTATACCGATCGATTCACTGAATCGGATGAGGAAGGGGCTCAGATCATGAAGGTAATATCCTATTAGCATTGAGACATTAAATGATAAGAACTTAGAGAATAAGTGAGTCTCTAACGATGTCAAACAAGGTCAATAATGAGACACTTGGGAGGCAGTCCAGAGTTTAGATGAAAACAAACAAAATATGAACCCTTACAGCTCCTTCCCATTTGGATAAGGTTAACTGCTAACTTTCATTAAAAAGAATAAAGTTAGAATATCCATCAATAATAGAATCTGAAAATTCTTCTCTCGGACTTCTTTTCAAAACGATTTGCATCAAAAAATATCCTAATCTTATCTTGAGATAACAATTAACTAAAAACCTATGAGGAAAAAAATCCCCATTCAACATCTCCGTTTTTCGATTCTGGCAAGCCTATTCATTATTCTTACGATTTTTTCCTGCCCAGTATATTCTGAGCGTCCCAACATTCTCTTCTGCATCTCGGACGATCAGAGTTACTCCCACGCTGGAGCCAATGGAGATCCCGTCGTGCAGACGCCGGCATTCGATAGGGTCGCCCGCGAGGGGATTCGTTTTACCCATGCCTTTTGTGATGCTCCGACCTGTGGACCATCCCGCAGTGCCATACTTACCGGACAGCATATCTGGAGGCTTGAAGAAGCGGGAAACATCCACAGTACCCTACCGAAGAAATTCATGACCTACACGGAATTGCTTCAGGGTTCGGGATACGCTGTTGGCTATACAGGCAAGGGATGGAGTCCAGGGCGTCTCGCGGCGGGAGGGCGTGAGGTTAATCCTGCCGGACACCAATTTGTTAAGCGGAAATTGAAAACTCCCTTCAAAGGGATGAGTGCCCTAGATTACGCTGCCAACTTTAATGACTTCCTGAAACAAGTTGAGAAAGGTCAGCCATTTTGCTTCTGGCTAGGGACTTATGAACCTCATCGCGGATATGATCTGGAGAATGGAAAGAGGAAGGGCAGGGATCCAGCCAAGGTGATTGTCCCGCCAATCTTTCCCGATCATCCGACAGTCAGAAGTGATCTCCTAGACTACTATATGGAGATTGAACACTTCGATCAAATGGTTGCCAGAGCCATGAAATTACTGAAAATATCAGGACAACTGGACAATACCATCGTTGTGGTGACCAGTGATCACGGTATGCCCTTTCCTCGGGCCAAGGCCAGTCTATATGATGCCGGTTCCAGAGTGCCTCTTGCTATTCAATGGCCAAAGGGAATCATTGCCCCGGGCCGCGTTTTCGATGGGCCGGTAAACCTAAGTGACCTCGCCCCGACATTCCTTGCCGTAACTGGCCTGCAAGTTCCTGAGATGATGACTGCAAGAAGTCTGATGGACGTGATCAAGAACAGCCCCACAAACAATCATCTTGCCGCCTTCATCGCAATGGAACGGCACGACGGGTGCCGTGAGGGAGGCAAGGGCTATCCCTGTCGCGCTATCCGTACGAATGATTTTCTGTACATCCTAAATCACGAATCAGGACGATGGCCGGCGGGCAACCCCAACCGTGAATTCTGTGCACGCTACATACCCTTCGGCGAGGTCGATTCCTCACCAACAAAGACGCTACTCATGGAGAATAAAGATAAGCCTGGGTTTAAGCGTTTTTACGATCTTGCCTTTGCCAAGCGACCTTCCGAGGAACTCTATCTGATCAACAAGGACCCGGGACAAGTCGTCAATCTTGCCAATAATCAAGAATACGCCGCGATCCAGAAAAAACTCAGTAAGCAGTTAAGAGAAAGGTTGATCCACACTGAAGATCCGCGAGCTTTGGGTCTGCCAGCTCCTTGGGACTTCTATCCCTACTACGGGTTAAGGAGAAATAAAAAATGGAAAGTTGACCCAAAGCCCTGAAAGTCAGCGTCCAATAGTAACAGGATCCCTTGATCATCAATAACGCACTTCACCGAGAGCGGAAATGACTAATCTCGAGAACCGGGCATGATTTTGAGCGAGATAATTTTCCCTTTGCGTTTAATTTTAATTTCTGTTTCCTTGCCCACTTTTAATGCTCCAAGGACGTAAGTATAGTCATAAATATTTTTCAATTGTTTGCCTGAAAGTGATACGATGATGTCACCTCCTTTGATTCCGGCTTTGTCTGCAGGGGCTCCCTTGGTCACTCCACTTAACTTGACTCCAACTATGTCGCCTTGTGAGTAATCAGGTATTGTGCCGAGATATGTTCGCATGCCTCCACGGGTCCCTTTTTCTTCTGGCTTAGCCATTGCCACGTAATCTGGTCTGTCAGCAGATATTATTAGACCTCTTGTAAGTAGAGCCATGAACTTTGTAATTTTGGATGCTCCCTCGAAATTAATCTTATCTACAGTATCTAGTGGCGTATGATAATCTTCATGTGCGCCTGTGAAAGCATTAAGAATAGGTATTCCTCTGAGATAAAAACTGGTCGCATCGGTTGCTAAATAAGAGTCACTCTGAGTTGTGATTGGTAGGCCTATCGGGGCATTTCTTTTTTCAATTTCTGCAGGCCATCTGGAACTTGAGCCAACGCCCTGAAGCACCAATTTATTCTCAAAGCGTCCAATCATGTCCATGTTTAAAGCAGCAGCAAAGAGCTTGTCTAGTTTCGCATCTTCATCCGCAAAAAACATTTTTGCATTTGCCCGTACATAGTGTGAGGAACCGAGCAAGCCAAGTTCCTCACCGGACCATGCTGCAAAGATTACGGAACGCTTAATTGGTAATTTACCTTTATCATTTAAGTCGGCCAAATATTCCGCAATCTCCATTAGTCCGGCTGTTCCTGAGGCATTATCATCTGCACCATAATGAATTGTGGATTTCTCTTTTCCGCTTGCCCTTGACCCTGACCCTATCTCTGGGCCTAGATGATCAACATGTGCTCCAATTAATACGGCTGGTGCATGAGGATCCTTTGCTGGAATTACTCCAATAACGTTACGCCCCTTACGCTTTTCCTGAATAATACTTAGTTGTGCATCTATCTTGATACCTTTCAATGGGATTCCGGATTTCATCTTTCCAGTGTCGAGTGAAGATTGGATTTCTTTAAGCGATTCCTTAACGTTTGCAGATTGAAGCATTTGTTCTGCGATCTGATCAGTTATCGATACGCAGGCCATACCTGAGTCAGACATGGAAGCATCTGTGCCAAGTGGTATGAGCTGGCTCTTCACTTTGGCATTGGGTCCACTGACAATAATTATTCCTCTTGCCCCTTTTTGCCTTGCGATCATGGTTTTGTACCGTGGGTGAGAGTATCTTGAGAACCGCCTCCTCTCTTCTTCTGTCAGATTTTCGGGCATGTATCTGAACATCATCACCCACTTATCTTTCACATCTAGATGGAAGTATGAGCTGTAAAGTTCCAGTTTTTTACCATTTTCTCCTTTGCCTTCAGGAACCTCTAGGCCGTATCCCGCAAATACGATTTCAGACTTTTCTATTTTGCCTGTCTTGGTGAATGAAAGTGGCCGCCAGTCCTCATTAATTTTAAGAGCTGTTTTTATTTTCTTTCCAGGTGAAAACACCAATGCGTTTTCTTTTCCCAAGTCAATTCCGGCAGTGAATTCAAATTCTTGGAAAAAAGATTTTCTATCTCCCCCTGGCTCTAGGCCGAGTTTTTTAAAATAATCAGCAACATATTTTGTAGCTAGTTTTTCGCCTTCTGTTCCTGTGAGTCTTCCCTGTAATTTTTCCGAGGCAAGGTATTCGATGTGTTGTCTAAGATCCTGTGCGGTAATCTTAGGCTCTGTTTTTATTGTACTCTCAGATGAAGCCTTAGAGGCGCTTTTAGCAAGGGCGTCAATGGCAGCCTCATGGTCCCAGTTAGATACGAATATTTGAGATTGTTTTTGAGCTGTTCGGTTACTTGTCCAGGAGAGTACTTTTCCGTCTGGCCTGAAAGTGGCAAGGCCGTCAAATCCTTCAGTATGAGTTACCCGGACTGGTTCTTTATTTCCTTTTGAATCTACAAGGTATAGCTCGAAGTTTCCAAAACCATGTTTGTTGGTTGCAAAGATCAGATACTTACCGCTTGGATGGAAGTAGGGTGCCCATGAAAGGGCTCCGATCGAAGTGAGCTGCTTTTCTTTCCCAGATTCCAAGTCCATTGTGAAGATCTCAGCTGAATCTCCCTTTTCAGAAAAACGTCTCCAGCAGATTTGTTTACCGTCTGGAGAAAAGAAAGGTCCGCCATCATAACCGGGTACATTAGTGAGACGTTTTAATCCAGTACCGTCAGATTTCATTAGGTAGATTTCCATGAAGTAGGATTTATCAATCTTTAGTCTCTCTTCTTGTTCTTTATTGAGTGGTTTTGCGTACGCTTGACGGTTTGATGAAAAAGCGATCCATTTACCATCAGGCGAATAAGAACCCTCGGCATCATAACCCCTTGAATTAGTAAGATTTTTTGGTTCAGACCCATCCAATGAAGTTTGCCAGATTTCATAGTTTTCATCGTAATCCCATGAATATTTTCGAATACGACGGCTCTTTCTTTCCTTAATTTCAATTGCCTGTTTTTCTTTTGCTTTCGGGTCAGCGTGCGAAGATGCAAAAAGAAGCCGTTCGCCTCCTGGATGGATCCAAGCACAGGTAGTTTTTCCGAACCCAGGGGAAACACGATTCGTGTCACCGGTTTCGAGATCCATTAGATAGATTTGATAGAAAGGATTTCCTGATTCACGCTCACTCTGGAAAATCATCTGATTACCGTCTGAACTGAAATAGCCTTCGCCTGATCTTTTACCGGCGAAAGTTAACTGCCTAGTAGAACTTAAGAAAGAGGATTCACCCGTTTGCTTTGAATCTGATTCTTCAGCTATTAATATTATACATGCCAGCGTAGTTATCGCTGCACTGAAAATCACTGTTTGGGCTTTCATGCTGTTCTTGAGGGTGCTGGTTCTGAAATCTTTTTGCAGGAATCAGCTTGGTTTTATTGTCTGTAATGGCGATCGGTTTATTTTCCAAGGCAGAATAGTTTATTATCTGTTCTGATTAAGGCAGTTCCATCGGCAAGAGCGATGGAACTACGAACTCTACCATTTCTACCAGGGCCCATGGTGGTATGATGAAGTTTTTTGAATTCTTTGCCTGAGGAGACTACGACGACTTCACCATGATGTGTGATAATATAGATCTTCCCGTCAGCGGCTGTTGGGGATGCTTCAATTTTGCCATCTACTCCCAGATCCTCACTCCATAGGACCTTTCCTGATACGGGTTCAACGCAGCTCAAGGTATGACTGCGTTTTCTTCCGTTATGAGCAACATAGAAAAGGCCTTCATAAAAGAGAGGCGTAGGAACATCACTCGAAACATTGCTTCCGTTTTCACTTTGCCAGGAAATTGAGGAATTATCTAGTGTGCCTGACTTGCCCAATTTGACTGCATATACCGGTGCGCCCTTAGGTGCGCATGCAAGGGCAATTCCTTTTCCAGCGACAGGTGAGGGGACTAATCGCCAATGCCCTATCTTTCTGGGGTTCCATGTTCCCCAACGCCACAGTTCTTTTCCTGTTCCTGGATCATGGCCCGTTATACAATCGCCGCCCGTTATTAATAATTGTGTTTTTCCTTCAAAATCATACAGGACTGGAGTGCTGAAGGCTTCTTTGGATTCCGATTTTGCTTCATCAGCTCGTGATGTTTTGTATATTTCTTTACCATTGGATAATGACAGGGCAAGTATGTAAGAGTCATGTTTTCCACCTCCCTGATGTGTTTGATGAACTGGGGTGTCTCTTTGTAATACTTGCAAAATTATATTGCCTTCGTGAAGTATTGGACTGGTCGAAAAAGTCCATAAGAAATAAAATTTGCCATATTCATTCTGAATATTTTTTTCCCACTGAAGTTTACCCTCATGATTGAAAACAGCCATGTCACCCGTTCCGTAAAAGAACAGGACGTTTTTCCCATCACTGATTGGGGAGGCTCCTGCGTAATTGGAACGGTCATCCTGTTTGAGTCCGGTTCCGACAACATGACTCCATAGTCTTTTTCCGGACTTGAGATCATAAGCCAGTGCAAGGAGTTCTTCTTTTTGAGGATCTGTTGAAGTAACGAAAACTTTCCCATTGGAAATGATTGGAGTCGAAGCCGCACTTCCTGGCATTGGAGTTGACCATCGTACATTTTTTTCTTGGCTGAATGAAACGGGCACGTTCTTAGCGCTACTTGATCCATCCATGTTTGGCCCTCTCCAATTGGCCCATTCAGATTGGGAAGTAATGGTCAAAGCAAAGAGTGCAGTGAGATGACAAATTGTTTTCTTAAATGACATGAGTATTTAACTTTTGGTATTATTTTTTCCTTATTTAAAGGGACTAACGTAGAACTAAATTTTGCCTTCAGCTCTTACCCATGTCAAGGAAGCGAAGATTATTAAATGAGCCTGTGATAATCCAATTAATCTGGAGCGAGGACTCGATAAATCATGGAAGATGAACTTTTTTTTATACTAAAAAGTACTTTCTGTTTTTTAGAGGGCGTTAGCTCGATCGTTTCCTCATTATTCCATACTTTTCCACCATCATTGGAGGATTGGAGGATGAGTTTTCTGATGCCCTTGGATGTAACATCTATTTCCAATGATTTGTCAGGTATGACTCTGAAATCGTTCATTTCAAGCTCTGGTTCTATACTTTTGAAATTCTTAATTATTTTCTTTTCCCCGTAACCAAACCACCTGTCACTGACTAGAGCTTTAATTTGTAACCAATATTCATCTGTAGGCAATGAACCAAGCCTAAAGTTGGTTTGTTCGGTCATGAGAGTAATTGATGATAATTTTTGTAGTTCGCGACTATTTGTTACCCGGATATTGTCTATAAATGCTCCCATTTCATTAGAATCATCTCCATCAACTGGTGACCAGTCTGCTCCTGATTCATATTCGTATCTAAGGCGTATGCGTATTCTTTCATTAACAAACTGATCTAAGGGCACTGAAATGAAGGACCAATCATTGTCCCAGTCTTCAACTAAAACCTGATACCCGTGATTGCCATAACGTTTCCAGAGCTGAGTCCATGGTCCGGTTTCTGTGCGAATTTCAAGACTCAGAAATGTTCCGTCACCCATGTATCTAAACAATTGATCAAATTCTATTTTGCTATCAATTGATGGAATAATTTCTCTGTTTATTTCGAAGGATTCGTCATTGCTAGATAAGTGGAATGAAGCCGTCCCTGACTTTGCAATACCTTCAACGAAGAGTGGATGTGATTTTTTTGTGTCGTCGATAATGGTTCCAATATTTTTCCCCTCTGCATCCTCAATCCATAAATTTTGGTAAGGTTTTCCTATCAACAGTTCGTACTGTTTCGCAGCTTTAATTGGTGTGAATGTGAAGTTTCGATCAGAATCTTCATAGAGTTTGGATGGGCCATTAATTGTAATAGGATTTAGCCTGTAAGGATCTATAATTGTAACTTCGTATTGATAGGTGCTTTTAGGTGCACCAACAATTTCAGATACAGTGACTGAAAAATTTTGATCTTCAAAACTGTTTCCTGAGTTGGTGAAGTCTTTTATTTCAAATACTAATGTAGGGTCATTTCCTTGATTGCTGTTTCCTCTATAAATAATTTCAGTTGGTAATTCGATACCTTTATGCCTCACTGATATCTTTGACCTTGAGAAATCAGTAAAGATGTTTCTTTTGTTCGGGATAGCGAAGGACCACCTCTTATAGACGATCTGGCGCGGCACGAATCCTTTTGGCGGCCATGCAATGAATTCAGGATTGTTTTGTTGTTGATTGGATTCTTTGCCGATGACCCAAAGGACCATTGCCGAATTCTTATTCTTTGGAGTAGGTGGAGGTTCAGGTTC
>JABSSR010000196.1 GCA_013213965.1 Verrucomicrobiales bacterium
CGAGACCGAGGGCGGCGAGGCCTCCGGCGGAGACGACATCACCCGGTTTATTGAAATCGCCCCGGGCGAGGACGTGGAAGAGCTCGGGTTGTCGAGGAGTGACTCCGTGGGTGGGGCTGCGGGTGGCGAGTTGCTTGAGGAGGCGATGGGCGCTGAGGTCGCGTTGGATGGTCAATAAACCGTCGAGCTGGTCTGCGGCTTTTGGACTGAGATTTTCGAGGAGATCACTCCAGTCGGTTCCGATGCTGGTGGTTTTCCCGACGGCCCGGGCGTGGGCGAGGATTCGTTCCGGAGGGAGCGGTTTGTTGTAGATAGCGACTTCGTCGAGGATGACCCGAGGGGCGGGGCTGCCGCGGCGATCCGCGCCGAAGTAGAGGGGATTGTCGGTGTGACGCGGTTTTGAGGAGTCAGGGAGAAACCCAATGGAAGTGGTTGTTGTTGTCCTGGTGCCGTTGAAGTAGAGGTCGAGTTGGCCGGTGGAGGCATTCCAGGTTGAGGCCACGTGGACGATCTTGTCGGGAGGCAGGCTGGCAGTTGAATCGACGGCGCGGATTCCCTTTTCGGTATTGAGATGAGCTCTGACCAATCCACCTGCGCCGAGGTAAACCATCAAATAGAAGTCATCTCCGGATTCGCCATCGCCGACGATGTTCATATAACCGCCGTTACTGGATGAGGCGAGTTGAATCAGGAACTCGACAGTGAATCCGGTGCCGCCGCGGAGTTTATCGAAGGGAGGGATTGAGACGATGCCGTTGGGGGCGAGTTCGATGGCGGTGTTAGCGGTGTCCCTGGTCAGGGAAGGCAGTTGACGTTTTACACCTTCGTTGTAGGTGCCGTTGATCTGGTCGCCTAGCGTGCCGAGGTTCCTGGCGATCGGTTCGGTTGCGGACTCGTCGAGGCGCCAGAAACCGAGAGGTTCGTCCTCGAGGACCAATTGGTGGTAGGGAGGAGATTTTGTCGAGTCATCGATGGGTTGGGGGGCGTATCGTTGGGCGAGAGTTCCGCCGATCGTTCGACATTCCTCTACGAACCGTTCCTCCAGTTGGTGGATCCGTTTAGAAATGGAAACGAGGGTCGTGGATGTTTCTGGAGAAAGCGTTCCTTCGTAATTGTTACGATTTCCCGAGACGACACCGCCGAGGGCAGCTGCGACCTGAAAATATTCCTTTTGAGAAATGGGGTCGTATTTGTGATCGTGGCAGCGGGCGCATTCAACGGTGAGGCCGAGGAAGGTTTGAGTCACTGTGCCGACCAATTCGCCAAGTTGAGTTTGGCGGGTGAGTTTGCGCATGCTTTCCGTTCCGAGATCGTTTCCGATGACGTCGTAGGGACCGCAGCCGAGGAATCCGGTTGCGGTTACGGCGAGAGGGTTGTTGGGATGGAGGATATCACCGGCGATCTGGAGTTGGACGAACTCGTTGTAGGGCAAGTCCTGGTTGAGAGCGTGGATGACCCAATCGCGGTAGCGCCAGGCATTGTTCCGCGGTGCGTTGCGCTCGAAACCGTCGCTCTCAGCGAAGCGGATGATGTCGAGCCAGTGTCGGGTTTGACGTTCGCCGAAGTGGGGCGAGTTCAGAAGTCGATCCACCTGTTTTTGGTAGGCGTTGGGAGAGGGGTCGTTTTGGAAAGCAGCGACTTCAGCGGGAGTTGGGGGTAATCCGATTAAGTCGTAACTGAGTCGACGGAGGAGCGTTCGTCGATCCGCTTCCGGTGATGGTGAGAGAGTTGCGGTTTGGAGTTTGGCGGAGGTGAAGCGGTCGATTTCGTTCTGGCCTTGGTAGCCGGAGTTGGAGTTGGGCGGTGGGAGATCGAACTTGAGCGGTTGGAACGCCCAGTGCGATCGGGCTTTTTGGAGGATGCGATCGGTGGTGAGAGTTGGAGCAGAGTGGAGGGGCGTTGCGATGCAGGCCCAGATGCAGGCGAAGAGTGTGACGACATTGAGCCGAGCTGGATGCTGGATGTTTGATCGCGGGTTCATGGGTTATGGCTTCTCGCTGATCAGCTTTACAGGACTACCTTTCCATGTAGTCTCCCAACCTTTGACTTCTGCTTTACGATAAATCATCGGTTTTGTAGGTCCAAAAATGCTCTTATCAACTTTTGGTGGATCTCCTAAGAATGTTAATGATTTTAGTTTATTACAAAATATAAAAGCTTTAGCCCCGATGTTAGTGACACTAGCTGGAATCGTAAGATCATTGAGGCTAGAACAAAGAAAGAATGCGTTCTCCCCGATGTTAGTGACACTAGCTGGAATCGTAAGGTTCATTAACCTTTCGCAAGCTTGGAAAGCTGCGCCTTCTATACTCGTGACACTATCAGGAATTGTAAGACTAGTTAAGCTTCTGCAGCCATTAAAAGTTATTGGTAGGATGGTGGTTACGCCTTGAGGTATGGTAATGCTCTTTAAGCTTTCGCATCCCATGAAGGCAGCCCCACTGATGCTGTTGACGCTGTCAGGGATCGTGATGCTCGTCAGGCTAGCGCAGTTATAGAAGGCCATCCCCCCGATGCTGGTGACGCCATCAGGAATTGTAATACTAGTTAAGCTTCTGCAGAAGGAAAAAGCATCTTCCCCGATGCTAATGACTGGCTTGCCTTCTATGGTTGCAGGGATAATCAACTCATCTGATAGTTTTTTATCATAACCACTGATGATCACTCCCCCATCTTTAATCTGATACTTAAAGTTTTTTTCGTGTGTTTTGAATTTAGTATCATCTTCATCATTATCCTTCGGTGGTATTGCAAAGTCAGGTTCGGGTCCCACTTCGACTAGTTCACTCTCCAGATCTTTGGCATCAGTCTCAGCAACAGATTCTTCAGGCTGAACTTCTTCTTTAACCTCCCCCTGCTTTTCTTCTAAAGGCTTAGTTACAGGAACGGATTCTTCATTCTTAACTTCCTGCTGTTTTTCTTTTAAAGGTTTAGTCTCAGCAGTAGATTGCTTCTCCCCACATCCCCCAAGAAGCAGAGGCAGTGAAACTAACAAGACTAACAGAGCGAAGGCATTGAGCGTCTTCATCCCAAAACCCTAACACCACCACTCCACACCGGACAAGCACTCCCTGCAGAACACAGTGAGATTGTGTGTTTGGGGGGAAGGGTAAAGAAATAAGATTGCGGTGTTCATTGGACATTTGATAGGGTCAACAGATGAAAATTAAAGCATTATCTATGCTCTCAATACTCTGTGTTTATTGGTTCAATGCACAGAACACCAATGCACAACAAGAAGAACCAACCGTCTATCAGGTAGGTGTGGCAGCGGTAGACGTGACTCCCGATTTCCCGATTCGGTTACGTGGGTATTCCGGTCGCGACAAGGAATCGACAGACGTTGTGCAGAAACTGTGGGCCAAGGCACTCATGATCCAGAGTCCTCAGCGGCCACCGGCCCTGTTGATCACACTGGATAACTGTCTGGTGCCCGCTGCTCTCAGAGAGCAAGTCGCAAAACGACTGCATCGGCGAGTCGGATTACTACCTGACCGGCTTTCTATCACAGCCACTCATACACACAGTGGCCCCATTTTGGCGGGCATGTCAAAAACACTCTACTGCCATCCGCTTCCCCAGAAACACCGCGAACATATCGAGCGATACACCAAGGAGTTGATAGACAAACTCGAGCAGGTTGCCATCGCGGCATTCAAGAATCCGCAACCAGCACACCTGGCATGGGCCCGGAGTAATGCCTCATTTGCGCATAATCGTCGCACCAAGGGGGGGCCAGTTGACCATGATCTGCCGGTCATGGTTGCCAAGGATCTGGCGGGGAAGTTACGCGCGGTCTATCTGAGCTATGCGTGTCACTGCACGACACTTTCTCACAACCGGATCAGTGGGGATTGGGCCGGTTATGCTCAGGAAAGTATTCAACGACACCACCCAAGTGCGATTGCCCTGATGTCGGTGGGTTGTGGAGCCGATTCGAATCCAGTCCGCGGTGAAGGATCGCAAGATGAAGTCGCCGCGATACATGGACGAGAAATTGGCGCCAAGGTCGCGCGCCTTTTGCAACAGAAATTACGCCCGCTGTCTGGACCACTGAACGTGATGTTCTCTACCATTGATTTGCACCTGGCTCCCCTCCCGAGTCGCGCTGAGTGGGAGCGTCGAGCACAACATGACGCGGACCGCGGTGGGACGGTTGGGTTTCACGCTCGAGTCCATTTGAATCGTCTCGATCGTGGTGAACCGCTCAAAACAAAAGTCCCGCTACCGGTTCAGACGTGGAGGTTTGGTAGCAGCCTCGCGATTGTCTTTCTTGGGGGAGAAGTGGTTGTCGATTACGCATTGAGACTGAAACAGGAATTGGATGCTCAGCGTGTCTGGATTAACTCTTACGCCAATGATGTGCCCTGCTACATCCCTTCGGAGCGTGTGTTGCGTGAGGGCGGGTATGAAGGAGGTGGTGCGATGACCTTTCATGATTGGGCAGCTCCATTTCGACCTGGCTTGGAGCAGAAGATCGTTGACGAGGTCCACTACCAGTTAACAGATCGCTATCGTCGTTCCCCCGACGTTCGCAACAGCCCCTGAATGAATGGTCAGATGCAGATGCTATTAACTGGAACCCCTCGTATGCTTAACGCTCATAGTGAGTCATATGCTACTCACCACTCTACTAAACAACAAAATAATCACCTTCACCTCTCGGAGAAACATCAAGATGACTAAGAATCTATGCCTTCAAAATGAAAGCAGCTATTTGCGGCGATTTACCTCCCCCTTTGACTTACAACCCTAACTTACAAGGGTCGTACAGAACACTGGCCCACCTTACAGAACCGTTAGCCTTAGATTTACTGTGATTACAGTGAATCCAAGGAACTTAATGTTTCTTAGCCTTGTCAGGAAATTCCTTCTCATGCAATGCAAGCAGAGCAGGAACATCATTCGGTAAGAGATACATCTTGCCGCGAATCTTTTTCGTTTCTCCTGGCCCTAATCCCCCGATCCGAAAATCACTGTGTATGCACCGAATCACTCCCTGAAAGAGCTCCTGATAAGGTTCCCAAACACTTGCCATGAGCCACTTCTTATCCGCTGAAACACAGCCTATAATATTCTTGTGAGGAGGAGACGGGTGAAGTGGCCTGGGATTAACATCATCCCTGTTGACGTTTTTTGGACACCAGACCTGGCCAGGAACGTAACGGGCCTTTGTGGCCCAATCCTTAGTAGGTAAAAAATCAGGAATGTCATCCTTGTCCTGAAAAATAAAAGATTTTTTGATGTAAGCATACGCGTCATCAGTCTCATCAGCGCCCTTCCCTGTGAATTTACCGACCCTGATACAAGGTTGTGCCCAGTGCGCTTCGGAAACTTTTTCCGTAGGATTTTTTGCAATCAAGTCAAAGCTGACCCCGGTCCTGGTTGCCCTTATTAGGTGATCGACCCTGACCCCATCCTCCAAGGTACATTTTAATTTAATCTCGGTCCTTGACTCATTAATTGATACAAGTTCTGTCCTGTGACCTATCGTGGTTTCATTCCATGGCCGGTCCGTTGACCCGGGCCTGCAATATGCCTCCAGATACCAGGTATCAATTTTACCTCCGGGAATTTGAGGATGATAGATACTAAGAATATTATCTTTCCAGCCGATCGTTATGTCAGTGACTTGAGGCTTGTCCCTCTTTGCAATTCCGGCCAGGACCAGCGCAAAAACAGTAACCCCGATAAAAGCTGATCTAAAGAAGCAGGTCATTGAGCAAGTCTTATCCGATAGAATTGTTGAATTTTCTGGTTCGCTTCAGGATCAGAATAGACTGTGGTCGTTCCTTCCGAAGCATTGACTGTTTCAATGGACGTCCAGTCGGTCAGGTTTTCACTGGCCTCAACTGCATAGGTTCGTCCGGGCACACTTGACCAAGTGATGGAAATACTGGAATCCTCTGCAATGGTTATGGATTGGATACTTAGCTTTGAATCTGCGCTGAGAGGGTCCGTTCCAAGAGCGACCTCGTCTCCGTCCGAGAATCCATCATCATCTGTGTCAGAGTCATTCGGATCCGTGCCAATTGCTATCTCTTGGGATGCGAGGAGACCATCATTGTCCTGATCAGTGTCAATTGTCGGCTCTCGACCGAAGTTTGCTGCCTCGGCATTGTACTTTGTTTCAACGGCTTCAGGGCTAAGGGTCCTGTCGTAAACCTTAATCAATCCGATCGACATTGACCCTGAAACAGAATTGTTACGTGTTCCGTTACCCTCATTCTGCGCACCGATAGTGATCGGCAGGGGCCTATTACTTGTATCAGTAGAATAGATTGCGAGGGGTCCGTGATTCTTTGAATTCACTTCGTCTGAATTGATGTAGAGCGTTGACTTGCCTGCACCGTCATAAGCGTAAACAAGGTGCGTCCAAATCGATTCCTCCTCCTTATTTGCCCAACCTGCTGAATAGGCGCCTCCCCAGTGCTCAAAGCCACCGTAAATGTTCTGGGTCCCGTGATTCATTGAATTGAGTCCGCCCAATGTTCCTGACTGCCGTCCCCAGGAAATGATAGTTTCTTGGGTTCCTACATCTGAATTATTAACCCAGGCCTCAATCGAGTGTGGATTATTACCAACGAGCGATTCCGAAGCCGGCGGTCCAGTCAGCCAGTCATTATTTCCTATGAGCGTGAGGGCCCGGACACCGTCAACGTCCTCCGCAACAGGACTGTCAAGTTCAGGAGTGAAATTACCTCCCAAGAGTCCTGCATTTGGCCAATTCGTTACGGGGCCAACATTGAGTCCGCGCGCGTCGAGCAAGAGAACTAGCCCGTCCGCAATGATGATCGAAACGGGAATCACTTTCGGAGAACCGGCCGCGTTGCCTGCATTAATTGTAATGTTTCCACTATAATTTCCACTCTGAAGTTCAGAAGTGGAAAATGTTAGAACGTGCTGCTCTTTGTCTTCAGGACCAGAGGATGATCCATCAATGGGCGTGATTCCGATCCACGAAACGTCAGTGGATAATGAATAATCCATAATGACCCCGGAACTGCTGTTCCAGATTTCAAGCAAACCATTATCTGCATTTTGTCCTTCCCTTGTAGTGACACTGATTAGATTGGATCCTGTACTAAGTTGCGGACGAATGACATTGAGCATTACTGGTATCTCAAAGGGAGAATTGTCCGCTTCAGGACTCAGTATCTGGATCACAGTTTCATAGATTCCACCAGGCAAATCCGCAGTTGTGAAACTTACCGTGTGCGTATTTGTGTCTGTGAGTCCGTCCGAGGCACCTGAAACAGGATCAATGCTTAGCCATGGAACAGTTTCAGAGATCGTATAATTGAGTGTTTCAATACCAAAGTTTGCGACATTGAAAGTGACAGGATCAGCGTTTTCTCCAATGACACTGCCGGACATTAAAGAAATGATACTGCTTTCAATTCTAGCAGCCGTTGGTGGAAGAATACTGATGCCGGGAGTTCCTCCTGAATTTTCAGATATTTCCCAGTTCTTTGGCTCGTTGCCGAACTCATTTACAAAGACCCTCTCAATGGAATGCCCTGACCCGGCCCCAACACTTGGCCAGGGATCAGTGGTTGAATATCGCACAGAATCGATCGTTATAAATTCTGGTTCAGGCTCATCAGACTCGGGCATCTGCAGTCTCAAATTCTCACCGTTCACCTGAATTGTTCCCTCAAATGGGCCATAAATCGGCACTTCGGGAGGCACGGAATTCAGTGTCCGGAAAATGGCTGGATCACCACTGACAACCAATGCCACACCACTTTGTGGTATCGATTGATTGGCAGGAAAATCAAAAGCTATACCTCCCACTTTCCAGACATGATCTGGATTTGCAGGGTCAAAGAGATTGACTCTGGAACTACTTATGTTCTGGATTTCTATCCAGCTCATTGCTGCGGAAGCGTTCTGATACATGATCTCGGTAATGACTAATGGCCCGACCAGAGGAGCACTGTTTTCGGCACCAATTGTATTAGTATTTTGTGCCGTAAAATACTCTTCTCCCTCGGAGTTTAAATACTGTCCAAACGAAACCCCATTTCTTGCAGCACCAAAATCACGTTCGGCTGCGAAGTATAATGGCTTGCCATCTTCTGACTCGATCAGGTAAATCTGATCTCCGCTCGAGCTGATAGCAAATTCCCAGTCAGCAGGTTCCCCAGCGTTCGGGTTCCAGAGTCCGTTAGGGTTAAAATCGGACTCATCAAAAGTGATAAATCCTTGAGAAGGAATGATGGAGTTTGCGGGAATTTCATATTTTTTCCAGTTCGTATCAGAATCTGAAAGATACCACCCGGAAATGTCAACGGGCAGCTCCGAGCCGTTCCTGATCTCGATTGTGTCCAATGAAGGTAAATCCGTGTGGCTAAAAATTTCAGTAATGGTTACTGAATTGTTGGAAGTTGAACCGCTGGTACCGGGGGATCCTCCGAACTCAGCACTGGCTATCCAATTATCCTCATCGCTGTAATCATCTTCCGTATCGATTATTATTAGACTGCTTCCGCTACCATCAGCGCGATCAGGCCAATCACCAGAATTATCGTATTCGAACCGCAAAACAATATTACCGTCAGGATCTCTTAGGATAATTTCCTCGCCGCCGTTCGAGAGGAACCCGCCCGCCCATTCAGCAACAACGGTAGGCCCGTTACCGTACTCAGATTCAAAATTGGACCTGTCATTGGTAATAACGACTCTCTGATCAGGTCCTAAATCATAATCAGGAAGTATGAGTTTATTGAAAGGCGATCCTTCATCCAAACGGACCCCCGCAAGGTTAATGGATATGTTTCCTGTATTAGTCAGTTCAATGTATTCGATCCCGGTACCTCCTGGAGCATTATACATGATTTCAGTGATTCTGAGTGAATCAAGGTATTCGTTGGTCAGGTCAGGATCGACCAGAAGGACATAATCAAAATCAAAACGGGCATTCGTACTTGAGCTGTCCGAAGCGGCGAAAATACCTCCCTTAATCGCGGTCGTATTAACGGGTAAGTTTCGAGTATGAAACTCTAACCATTCACCTGGTTCTCCACGACGTTCAAAGATGAGGCTCCGGTCGTCCCTGCGGATCCGAATCGTTGCCGAACCTTCGTTCCAGGACTGTGATTCCTGTTGAGTGTAATTACCTCCACTCGATCTCTTGACACGTAAATAGTCTCCATCTTCTATTGCGATCACATATCGTCTTGTGAAGGATCCTTCCTTGAGCTCAACGATGAGACCGGCAATGAAATCTCCCTGCTGAAGACTATTGAGGCTCAGGTCCGTGTGTAATGACCAGTTCGTTGAATCCGGAAGATCTCTCCAAATGATAGGATGAGAAGGGTTACTCATCGTTAGTTGCTTTTCAGTGTCCTGGGGCATGCTCAGAACAAGTGTTCCGGGCTTTTCACTCAGTGAATACCAGGACGAGTCAGAGCCACTGCCGAAAGGTTCAATATTTTCTGTTGCCCAATGAGACTCGAGCAGGGGTTCAGTGAAACTGCTCCATCCGGAAGCCGCGTAAACTGCAGCCTCACGGGTCAGTGTGGTGATTTTACTGTTATCATCGGAAGCTCTGAGGGTAAAATTATATAGTCCGGGAGCACCAAAACTGGCTTCGGGGGAAGAAGAAGATGCCCCTTCCAGATAATTTCCTGTTTCCGGAGAAATGTCCCATTGAAAATTTATTGCTGTACCTTCAGGATCATAAGTGGAAGACGCATCAATTTTCATTGTCTCGGATACATCCAAATTAAATGAGGACGGATCCGCATCGATCAGAATCACTGGTGCCGCGTTACCGGTCTTGTTCACCGTGAAAGTTTCTGTGCCGACCACTTTGCCTGTCGCATCGACTGCTTGGACCCTGAGTCGATTCGCTCCCTGACTGAGCCTGATACCGCTCAGTGTCCATGACGTTTGATTAGTGAATTGAACCTGTGCTTCTGGATGATCTTCGACTCGAATTTCAAAGGATTCCCAGCCACTGGATCCGGATAAAGATATCGTTTCAGCACTGGTTGAGGTGGAACTGCCGTTTCCTGTCGTCACGTTAAAGGATGTGTTAAGAGCACTTCCGACCTCACTCCTGGCCCTGCTGACCCTGCTATTGTGCCATCCCGTATAAGTGCCCTCGTTGCTAGAATATGCATTTGAAGCTTCCTCTTCAAGATCGAACCAGGTTTGCATGCGTGGTCCAGTTGCGGCGAAGTCATTAATCATCTTACCCAGATAATAGTTCACCCGCTGCCTCACGTATGCCTTGTCAAAGAAGTTACGCACACCGGCCAAATTGCCGAAGAAGGACGCGCCCGAGTCACCGAAGGTCAGGTCAGAGTCCCACTGAATGAGCATCCATTTCCCATCCGAGTGTCGGCGAAGGAAATAGCCGTTCTTTCCCCGGTTCCTTGTGAGGGTATCCCAGTCATCACACCATCCGCGGACCACGGCATTCGCCGCCATCATGTCAATGTCCGCCATCCTTTCGATCTCTTCCCTCGTGAATGAGTTTGTACCCACCTTATTGATCCACGTCGTCAGAGAAGAAAAATCATACTCGGTCTCACGGGACCTCTTGATCCACTCTGAATGGTAACGTTCCGGTTCGTGAGTTCCTTTCCAGGACCAGTCAGCGTTTCGCTGGTTACGTCCCCAACCATCATCAAACCACCACTCATCATCGATCCTGTAAAGTTCACCCTTCTGGCCATCTTCCCAGTTCCTCTTAAGGAAGTCATTGGCATTTGGCTCAAGATCTTCACGCAGGCTTGCAGAACCTCCATTAAAGATAGTCCTCACAAACTCATGTTCGTTGGCCGGGTGCCCGCACAGATACAACCAGTGACGTATGATCCGGCCATGATATGCCCTTCCTCCACCAGCATCCG
This sequence comes from Verrucomicrobiales bacterium, assembly GCA_013213965.1. Lineage (GTDB taxonomy): Bacteria > Verrucomicrobiota > Verrucomicrobiia > Verrucomicrobiales > DEV007 > EC70. Next base: position 10,866 of record JABSSR010000196.1, read on the forward strand.
AATCAATGGAACGCTTCGAATAACCGCGAAATCGTTTATCGCCTGGAGTCTTCCACTTCCCCTTTGAGAGTCCATTACCATCGGATCTGGTCCATGGACTTCCGCTCTTCCTCACTTCACAATTATAAATAATATGCCTCTCATTCGATATGAATGTCGTATTGAAGTACTGGTTAGAGAGCCTAGGAAAATCATAGTCTCTGGAGGATCCGCCACCAGTGTTAGTGTTTAGTGAATTGCGGTCATACTCAGAAATTACAAATCTCTGGACACGAAGGTCATTAGGAATGTTGCTGTTATCAACGACCCACATTGCAGGCAGTTCAGGGGCCGGACCCGGTGAGATTGTCGTTCTGCCACTACTCACTGCTCTCACATAGAACTGAACGATTGTATTATCACTCTGATACTGGGTAAGAGAAGCTGAATAAGTTCCGTCACCGGCGACCTCGTCCCCGTTAAGGCCCTGATCATTCATGGCCGTTGTCTGGTAACTCCCGTTACCTGCGCTAGTGTCTCTGCGGTGATGAACGTTCACGGAAGTGAGTGGGCCTGCCGACTGCACTTTGGCTGTAATGATAACTGAGTCCGATGAGGTCGGAACGGCGGGACTGTGACTGAGCTCAGAAACGGTCGGTGCCGGGGTATTGATTAAGTTTCCGTTAGCAGCTCCTGCACTGCCCAGATTCTCCGGTAAGGGTAAGTAAATAACGCCACCAAAGGAACGGTCCCAAGTATTGACAACGAGCGTGGGCTTTCCTGATATCCAGCGAGCCTGACAGGTGAAAGTGAGGTTATCATTTCTGCTGATCTGGGTAATATCAATTTCACATCGGTTCGCTTTGTTGTCTCCATGACCTGAAGAAATGATATGCAACTCACCTCCAAATGTATCACTAGCATAATGCGTTCCCTGACATAACCAGCCACCTGATCCATTACCATTATGAGAGACAGTCTCTCCTCCTCCCGGAAGAATATTTGAATTGCTGTTGTTCCTTGTGAGTGAGACGTCCCGCAATGCCAGGTACGCATCTCCTACCGCGTGAATGTGAAGTTCTTCGTAATCACTTGATGAGCCACGGGAAGTCAGTTGCTGGTACTGATCGTTAATGGTAAAGCTTTGCCAATCTGATTTATTGGATTCATCCGAATCTGCCCAGGCTGATGGATCAGCATTGTCCATGTCAGGATTCCTGAGTTCAAGGCTACACCCTCCTCCCGCAGCAAGATGCGGCCAGTCCCCTCCTGTGTGAAAATGAATCTCGTCAGCAGTATTTCCCCAAGAATCAGTGAGTCTTAATAATTCACCTCCATTTGCAAGGTTCCCTGAATAGGGGCCGAGGACCGTAGCGTTGGGAAATGCGGCTGACGTCACCAAAGGATTAGCGGCAATGACAATGTATCCTTTTGCCGGCACTACCGTTCCTCCAGGAAAATTATAGTCTACTCCGCTTTCAAATGCCCATGCACTTAGATCAACTGGTGAATTGCTTTTATTGTACAGCTCAATGAACTCACCGTCCCGCTCACCGCTAGGAGGCTCAACCATCAATTCGTTGATCACGATACTGGTATTACGGCCAGGATCATTATTGTTGTCACGGGTCCCGGAACCGGATAGGAAAAAGTCGCCGGAACCGTCCGGGTAAGCAGCCGCATAGTCTGTTCCATTCTGTTGATCCACAGAACACGCATCAAGTACATTGTTACTGGAATCGATCACAAAAAGCTTCAGTGTCTTTCCGGAAAAATTAAAATCGGTATCCCAGCTCGCAAAATTGTTGGCGGCAATCACTTTGCCCAATTCAATCTTATCTGAAAAGTCATCAGCACTTGTGATCCATAGACCTTCGGTTGATACGGAAACATTTCCCATGTTGTGCAACTCAACCCAGTTCACATTACCTTCTGCAGAAAAATGAATTTCATTAATTTTGAGGTTCTTGCCAAGACTTCCTGAGCTTTCATTTACCTGTCCTCGGGTCGAAGATGTAAAAAGGAACCAGGAACCTCCACCAGCGGGCTTGCGTCCGAGGGAACGCCCGTCAAGCGGCATCTGAGTACTGACCGCATTTGCAACGGTCGTACCGTCAGGCTCTGTTAGATAAATGGTAGTTGTTGCGGAAACCCCCAAGGAAGACTCTGCATAACCGATCGAAGCCAATTGGCCCGGCCCGATGGCGATATTTCCTGGAATCCTGCGCTTGGTCAGGTTCGATGGCCGATCACTAATGTACCAGCTCCCGAGATTTATCGTTTCATTGGTAGGATTATAAAATTCAACGAATCCGGACTCGGTCGTTGAAGGTAAAACTTCATTGATTAAGAGGGTAGGGGAGCTAGGAGCAGAAAGACTGACCCTCGCGCCAAAAATAAAATCTGAACTGCTATTATTGGTTTGTTTCCCGGCCGCCGCAATGACGTTCCTACCTGTTACTAGTGGAGCGCTCGTAGTGGAAATCACCCCCAACTCTTCCGCGGCATTACTAACGACCCTGTCAGCCGTTGTGGTATGCCCTGCCCCGCTCGAAGTTGCCACTCCACCGATCCATTGGCCATTGAGCCAGAATCCGCAACCATCATCATTGATCAGGTCAACAGTGAGTCGGACCCCTGCCGTTGGCCCGTTATAGTTAAATTCCTTTCTGAAATAATAACTAATGTGATTCGCTCCGTCCGAGCTATTCAATAGAGGGGTCCTGAGTCCTGGGGCCGGAAGCGCTGAATTTTCAAAACCATAAAGTCCTCCCTCATTACCGGCAGCATTTGCTCTTGTCCAACCCTGATGAGAAAAATTGTACGACGAATCCTTCCAGGTATTTCCCAAATTCACATTCTGATCATTGAAGTCCCAGGCATCTGAATATTCGATGTAAGGAAGCCCAACACTTAAATCCACTTCGGGGTTCGAAAAAGGCTCTTCGGCGGACGCGGGCTCAGATGATCCTGGCGTGCCGCTCGGCCCCGCGCTGGCTTTCCATAATCGATAATCATCAATGGCTCGTGTGTTATCGTAAAGTACCAAGCTATGACCACCTCCATCAGCTGAAACGGGCCACTTTCTTTTGTTGTCGTACCTGATAGTGGCTCGGGTAATATTATTCTTGTCCTTGAGGCTGACTCTTTCTCCGCTATTATTTAGACTCCCTGTCCAGGGGCCAAAGACCCTGACTGCGGAGGGCAATCCATAACTTGCTCGGAAAGTGCCGGGATCCGTATCACAGATAACAATCTTCTCGAAAGCTTTCAGAAAAGTATTCCTTGGCTGTGCTGTGCTGAATTCCGGAAATTCAAAATCGACTCCACCCTTGAGTTTCCACATCGCTATATCAAATGGAGAGGCAGTGAGATTTTCAATTTCTACAAATTCATAACCACCTTCTTTCGGATGATACATTATTTCACTGATCACCACCTGTTCGGCAGTCGCAAAAGGTGAAGAAATTAAAAGAATTAAAAGGAGGGAATTAAGGAGACGAGATTTTATGTCCATTGTTACTACTGTTTGGGAAATATGAGCCTTTGAACTTCGGGCCCATCTAATAGTACTCTCCCCTTCATTAATTGGCATTCAGAAAAAAATACCTCATTCATTTTAAGTTTAAGGTTCTTTGATCTTAAAAAAGTGCCGAAGGATCTCACTTATAGACTATATAACTATTGTTTA